>JAHEAM010000618.1 GCA_024642765.1 Planctomycetaceae bacterium | reverse complement strand
CATTGGTACTTTCATAGACAAGACCCCAGCCGCTTCCGGCTTTGGACATGATTCCAGCCTCGTAACGATTACCCCACATGTAGTCGTTGCCGACTGGGATATCCGATTGGAGGACACCGGTCGAAAGAACGTCGCGAGCCCCGCCACGCGAAATGCTTGTCGACATCCTGTCTACGGCTAGGTAGAAACCAGTGTTTCCACTTCGTTCCTCAAAGTTCGTGAATTCGACCGGGGCAAACATTTGACCGTCATAGTCAAAGATGCCAGGTTCCGCAAACGGACGAGTATTGTCCGCTTCCTGAACTTGGACCGGGGAAAACCGCGGACTTGGGACCGTAGTTTGGCCCTGCGCTGTTGAAGCACATCCGATTGTTAATACGATAGCTGACATCCACCATTTCATCAGAGACATTGCGTTTTCCCAGCAAGTTTGATTTGCAAGTAACCCGGAAGTAACCGACTTCGGGGATTCTCTCGAAGTTTAGTATCGGATGGCTCGATTGTGAGGGTTGAATAAGAAAAGCAAATTGTTCCGAACATATCGATAAAAACGGGGAAAACGCTATCATTTTTTCGGTGGGATCTAGTCAAACAATTGATTTCGGGGGTTCAGGCCCTTTTGGTTGTAATTTGAACGAGTTTTTTATTGTGTTTTGCGGACGCAATGACTATTCTGGAACGGAGATCTTGCACTTCCGCTATTCGTAACTCTACTTTTTTGAACTACGTTCTAATCTCTTAACAGGAACAAAAGAAATGTTAGGCACTTTAGCGCGACGGCTCTTTGGATTCATGGCGTTCGCCATCTTGATTCCAGGCCTTTGCCCAACACATGTAAATGCTGACATCATGGATGTCGACGTGTCCGGTGTTGCCCCTCAATATCGAAGCTACTTTTTGGAAGCTGAGTCATTTTGGGAATCGCGAATCATCGGATATCGAAAGTCATTACCGAGTTTTGTGCGGTTGCAATTGAATAAGTTGCAAATTTCAGCTTCAACTGCAAATATTGACGGCGTAGGCGGTATTTTGGGCCAAGCGGGTCCGACTAACACCCTTTTGTACCAAGGTGCATATGGGACAAAACCGATCGCAATCGCACGGGCAAGTATGATGCAATTTGATAATGCGGACTTGGCCAACATGGTTGCGGATGGCACGTTGCAAGACGTTATCAAGCACGAAATGGCCCACGCCATGGGATTCGGCTCGTTATGGACTCAAAATGGACTGTTAACAACCATTAATGGGGTTACCAATTACACTGGGACCTATGCATTGCAAAAATATCGAGTTGAATCGGGTAATCGACTTGCCTTCTTTGTACCGATCGAGCAACAAGGTGGCGGAGGGACAGCTCTCGCCCATTGGGAAGATGGCGATACGACGTTTAGCAAACGTGCAACACAAAACTCCAGTGAACTTATGATTGGTTCGATCGGTCCAGGAGAGTCAAAATATGTCTTGGAGACAACGTGGGCAGCTTTCGCCGATTTGCAGTTCGTCGTTCGAGGTATCAACGACAGCGATTTGGGAAGTGATGTTGGAAACGGTGGGCGGCGAACTCCGCCGAAATGGGGAGGCGGAAGTCCAGTGCCTATCGTGTTATCGCCTGTACCGGAGCCAAGTTCAATTGCTCTACTGGCGTTGACATTGGTGACAGGATTTGGATTGCGTCGACGACGCGGTTAGTTATCAGAACAATTTTGGTCCACACGAAAACTCGTTAGTTGAAGTGCTAACGGGTTTTTTTGTGTCGTTTATTTTTTTGCCGTAGCAAAAGCCCGGCGAATCGCTGCAATCGCTTGCTGAGACTCAGTTGCATCCACCACAGCATTTACTCGAACTTCACTTGTATTGAGCATTTCCAAATTGATGTTTTCTTGAGCGAGAGTTTCAAAGAGCGTGATTGCCATTCCCGTATGGCTACGCAAGCCAATTCCCGAAACAGAGATTTTGGCAATGTGTTTCTTTCCAATCACGGACGACTCAGAAAATTGCGACGCGAGACCACGTGTTACCTCCATTGCCGTATCGTATTGCGTGCGAGGCACTGTAACGCTGAGATGTGCTTGCGCGGAACTGAAGTAGCTTTGCACGATCATGTCGACGAAAATCCGATTTTCGGCCAAGGCATCGAATATCTTCGCTGAAATACCAGGCGTATTTGGTACCTTCAAGAAAGTGATTCGAGATTGAGTTTCATCGATTGAAACGTCATCAATCGTCAGTCCTTCCATGTCGAAGCCGCGTAATCTTTCGATCACCTCCAATG
>JAHEAM010000617.1 GCA_024642765.1 Planctomycetaceae bacterium | reverse complement strand
GGCCTACGCGCCGTATTGCGTGTTTAATTACGTCAGTCCGCTAATGACTGTGTTCGTTGGCGCGTTTCAAATCGCAATTGCCAAGAAACTCGATTCGTCAAAAGCTTAATTTCAAGATCAACCTGCACAGGACTAATTTGTGAAAGCGGAAAAACTGCGAGCTGCGCAAGCCAATTGCAAATCCAATTACCTAGCGGCTCCCGAGTCGGCGTTCAAAACGCTATCAGCAATGGGCGTCTTGGATCCCGTCAATTTGTCGTGCAGGCTCACTCATCCAATCGAGTTGAACCCCGCGGGCCTGCATCCTGACGGTGGTGGAGACGGTTCGTTCGTTTGTCCTGTCGAGATCATGTTATCTGGCCTTGTGACGTGCGCCGGAGTGACAATGTGTGCGGTGGCTCACGCAATGAAGATCGAAATCGAACATGGCGAGATAATTGCCGAAGGCGACATTGATTTTCGTGGCACACTCGCGGTTGACCGAAATGCCCCGGTTGGCCTGACTGCTATTCGCCTGAAGTTCCGTTTAACGACCAAAGCCGAAAATTCGCAAGTCGAAAAGCTACTTGAACTTACACATCGTTATTGTGTCGTGCATCGAACGTTGGACGCCCCGCCGCCAATCGATGTCGAATTGGATCGCTCCTAACAGGCTACAACAAGCAGAATCACAAACTAACTTCATTTGCTCAGTGCAAAACGCTTCCGCTACAGGTTAGAATAAATTGTGAAACAAAACGCCTGTCTCGCGTGATATTAGGGAGAGCGATCAACGTGCAAAAAGATTTCTGGTACAGCGGTGCCATACTTGGAGTATTATTAGTCTGTCAGTTCGGTGTTGCCCAAAATCCCGATCAATTGTCAACGATACAAACGCCCCCCGATTCGATCGACAAAATCGATTTCTTGGTTGATGTTGAGCCGATTTTGAGACGCCATTGCCTCGAATGTCACGGCCCCGAAAAAAGCTCCAGCAGTTTGCGAGTCGATGTGCGCACTTCACTGCTGACAGGTGGCGATTATGGTGACCCAGCCATCGTGCCTGGCAACGCAGCAGAGAGCTTTCTTTACCAAGTCATCAGCGGTGCAAGCGACGATCTAACGATGCCACCTGAGGAAAAAGAACCTCTCACCGAATCTGAACAAAAGACAATTCAAACTTGGATCAATAATGGAGCTGGGTTTTCCGACCAGCCTGATGCGATCACCACTGCTATATCCAGTCACTGGTCGCTGCAACCCATTAAGTCAGTCGAACCGCCATCCGAGTTCATTGCGAATAACAATTCAGCAATCGATGCGTTCGTCGCCAAGGACTTACAAACCAAGAACTTGCAACGGTCGCCGCGTGCCGACCGGCGCACACTCATTCGCCGTTTGTACCTCGTCATGCTCGGAATGCAACCCCAACCAGGCGAAGTCGAATCATTTCTCAATGATGAATCTCCGGACGCTTGGGAACGGCTCGTCGATCGTGTTTTGGCAAGTCCTCACTACGGCGAACGCTGGGGGCGGCACTGGCTCGATGTCGTTCGCTTCGGCGAAACCGATGGATTCGAGACGAATCGCGAACGGCCGAATGCCTGGAGATACCGTGACTGGGTTATCGACGCATTCAACAACGACAAACCATACAACGAATTTGTCCGTCAACAAATTGCGGGCGACAGTCTTGGAGAACCGATCGGCACTGGATTTCTTGTCGGTGGAACTGTCGATATCGTTAAAAGTCCGGACGTTCAGCTAACACGCAATCAGCGTCAAGACGAATTGACGGACTTCGTCAATACAACGGGCACGACATTTCTTGGTCTAACGATCGGTTGTGCCCGCTGCCATAACCACAAATTCGATCCGATCAGCCAAAAAGACTTCTATGCCGTTGAAGCTATTTTTTCCGGCGTGCAACATGGCGAAACGAATCTGCCTCTCGCCAAAGAAAAACAGCGAGAAATAGAAAACATCGACACTCAACTCGCCAGTCTTCGTCAAAAACTCGAACCCTACAAGGAACCGCCGAATAATTCCAACAAGCAAACAACCCTTTTGCCGTCGGTAAATTTCCGTGAAAATGAAGATCGATTTACAGCCACCAACGTTCGCTTCCTGCGTTTCGTCATCGAGAAAGTAAATAACGACACGGAGCCTTGCATCGATGAGCTAGAGGTCTTTGCTGGCGATCGACGAGTTAGCTTGGCCACCAACGGCACAAAAGTTACCAGTTCCGGTAACTATGATGGAAACCCCAAACATAAACTTGAACACATCAACGACGGAT
>JAHEAM010000616.1 GCA_024642765.1 Planctomycetaceae bacterium | reverse complement strand
CACGTTCGACAGTTGCAAAAACTCTTGGGTAAAAAACTCCGCACCGTACGACATGATGAACTTCATCAACGGCTGCCAAGAATGTCGGTCCATCACTCGCTCAAGCACACTCAGTCGCAGTGTTCGACTGTGGGCTAGCCAGATCATCAACATGGACTCGGTCAGGTCTTGCGTACACTGAAACAATCGGTCCTGGTGTGCCTGCAATTTTTCACGGTCTGCTGCGGTATGACGTTTCTTTTTGGGAACTGGCTTGTCGTTTTTTGCGGCCAAGACAATGGCTTCGATCATCGACGAGTACGCCACTCGAAACAATTCATCGAATTCGGTGACGGCGCCTTGGTCGATTGGCATGTTTCGTTCAAGCGTCATTGCCATTTGCGTCAGCTCATACGACTCCATCATCAAGCCCAAAAACGGCAGAGTCGCCAGCAATTCACGAATGGAGGTTTGCACGGCGCGAAACTGAACGATCTCTCGGGGTGAGCCACCACGCGATAATGGAACATACAGCAGTCGGCTGTTTCTCAAGTAATCATTGAGTGCCGGAAACTCATCGATGATCTTCTGTTGATCTTGAATCAAGGCCGCCGCAAAGATCAAAATCATGGGCTTGATCTCGGTTAATCGCGAATCGACTTCCGCAAATTTTCCAGGCTTGAGCACCCAATCGATCGCCGTGATTGCGGAACCGAGCATTCGGATCGAAATTTCAAATTGAGTACAGACGGCGATAATATGTTGTGTCAAGGATTCCTTGTAGAGTCGATGGCGATCGTAAGCCACCATGCTTTCGGCATCAACTCCAGTAACGGGCAAGGCATAACGATGTACAGAATCCAACAATTCAAACAGTTGCTCGCGATAAGAAATGGCTTGGCCTAGCCAGGATTGAAACAAGTCTTGACGCCGCGACAAATCACCAGTTTTGTCCTGCGAGACAATAGAGGTCGGAACGAGTGCACTGGCGTGTACACCCAGTGGAAACGTTGCGGTGATCCTCCAGAATTCTGCGAGCGCACCCAAGAACTCAAGCCGATCAATGACCCGATCCACCTCCGCTTCGAGCTCTGTTTCCAAGTGATCGTTACCATCGAAAACGCTGCCTTCGAAACCATCGTCAGTCTCATCGATGTAAGTTACATCTTCGTAGGCCGCTCGTAAAACGTCGTCCTCAGAATCTTCGTTCAGCGACGGATCGTCATCTTCATCGAAATCTTTCGCCATTTGGTTGGGCGGCAGGAATCGATTACCGACCTGAAACTTGGGAACTTGCCAATACTGTTCTGCGTTTGCTTCCAAATAGTCGTAGAATTTTTGAATACGCGTCCAAGTCTCTTCGATACTACTTGCGTCGCCGGACGTTGCCAGTTCGCGTTGTTCCGAACTCCATCGCCACATAAGGTCATAAAGTGAGTTGTCGCCTTGTTGCAATTCGACTTGATCGCTTTGACTCAGCCAGTGCATCATCAACGCCCGTGAGGTTTTGAAGTCCTGTCGTTCGAGTAAGGCCTCGATCACAAGTCGATAGGCCGCGGGCGAGTCAAACATTTGCGCATGCTGCGCCCAAAACTCCAAATCGCCTGACGCTGCCCCGCCCCGATGCCAGAGGTTCAAGGCGCGTGCCACATGCTCGGCACCGTGGTATACGTCCTCGGGGTCGACGGCGTCGACCGACATGACTTCGTGCGCAGCAAACTGTCGCCACCAATCGACAATCGCTCGGAAACGAAAACGAATTCGGTCGCTGAGATCGATGCGATCTGCTGCTGCGGCACTGGTCCACAACTGCGAATACACCGACAGAATTTGGTTGAGCAATTCAACCAAGTCATCGACGCGATGGTCTCGCACCGAGTTTTCACTTGCCGGAAATAGACTGTAGTTTCCGTCGAAGCCAATGATGTTCCACGGATCAACGATTGCGCCGCAATCGATACCGACCAACAACTGTTCGGAGATTTGGGGCAGCACTTCTGCCGCCTCGCTCAACTCGCCTTTGGAAATAAGGCGACGGGCTAGGTTCAACAGGCAATCTATTTGAGCGTTAATACGTGCCGAAGCGACGGGGACGATTTCGGATTCGGCAATCGCAGCCTCACGGTAGCCCATCCTTGCGTAAACTTGTGCCAGTCGGCAATGAATAAGTTGTTGATCGCGTTGGCGACTCAATCGATTGTTGATGTCCTGCCGCGCCGCTCCGAACGGTTGGTGACGCTCGATCGCTTCGGCCTGCAAGCGTTTCTGGTGGCGGTCAGGCAATTTTAAGATCAATTCGTTGTA
>JAHEAM010000615.1 GCA_024642765.1 Planctomycetaceae bacterium | reverse complement strand
GTTTAACACGGAAGAAATTTACGACCGAGTTGGCCAAACAGTGCTGCAACGGCGGGGGCACGAATTCACAACCGAAATCAAACGCAAAATCATGGGTCGCAAAAATGTAGAAGCTCTCGGCATCATGCGCGAGCATTGCACGCTGACCGACGATGTTGAGACTTTAGTTCACGAAACGGAAGTCTTGTACTTAGAGCTTTTGGAACAGTTTTGTGAGCCTATGCCAGGCCTGCTAAATTTGCTGTCAATGCTAGAAAATCGAGGTATTCCGAAGGCTGTAGCAACCAGTTCGTCCCAAAAACTGGCGTCCCAAACCCTCGGCCTCTTTAATCTGGAGACGCGTTTTCAATTCATCATCACGGGCGACGATGTCACCCGCGGAAAACCACATCCCGAAATTTATCTTGCGGCTGCTCAACGCCTTGGGTTCAACCCGCACGAGATTCTAGCTCTTGAGGACAGCCCAAATGGCAGTCTTGCCGCAAAGAATGCGGGGATGTATACCGTCGCCATTCCAAGTCAACCCATTTGCGATGGGGATTTCGACCACGTTAACAGGGTCTTAGGGGTGTTGGATTCGCCTGTCTTACTGTCCATTCTTGGCTTGGCCTAGAAAGCCGTTTGGAGCATTGGACAAAGCGTCGCAGGGACTGAAAATGCAGGCGCAACAATCGGTAAAAATTAGTTTCACTTTCTGAGCAATTCGAACTCAAAACCCGATGTTTACTGTTGACGATTGTTGTATGCGTTTTCTATCGTAGAAAGATACGAAAAAAACACTCAATAGTAACGATTGCGGCAGTAGGCAGGCTTTCGTTTGTCGGCTCCAGGGAACGGTGTCAACGCGAAACGGTGAAAATGATGATGATCAATGGTTTTATTTTAGACGTAGAAGACGTCTTTTTCGACGGCACCTTTTTTCACCGCACGTTGCATCAAATGATTCGCAAATGCGGCTGCCCAGAGGAATTTGGTTCCATCCAATCCATTTGGCAAAATCAATTTTTACCACGAGTGTACGAAGCAAAGATCGAATACTGGGACGCATTAGCGTCCTTTTTTGCATCTATGGGCTTACAAAAATCACTAACACGCGAGTTGATTACTGGCGCGAAAACGCAACTTAAAAAAGCGCAAGGCAACTTGCGACTGTACCCGGACGTCGAACACGCACTTGCGGCGCTTAAGAACCAAGGCAATACGTTGGCGGTTCTTTGCAACTCGATCCACGATCCCGACAAGATGAGTGATATGCTTCGGCGAATTGGAATGCGAACAAAACTCGATTTCATCCTCACTTCTTTTGCGGCGCGAAGGGTGATGCCGGATCGAGATGGGTTCATTACTGTTTGCCAAGCCATGGGCGTTGAACCGAAATCGATTGCCTATGTTTCAACACGTGAAACTCGACTACAAATCGCTAATGACTTCGGACTCCAATCGATTCAGTTGTTGCGTTCACCTCAAAATTCGACGCAACCTGCAGACGCAGCGCACTGCGTTGTCAATTCTCTTCTTGAGCTTGCCAATCAGGCGAGCGACCGCTCAACCTTGTCCCGCATGGCTGTTTGAGATGGACGCCAAGTTCAATTTTCAGACTAACGCTTCCCTTTTTCGGATGGCTTTTCAAAAAGGTAAATCTCTTGAGTAATTCCAACGACACTACAGCTGCCGTGATCCTCGCTGCCGGAAAAGGCACGAGAATGAAGTCCGAATTACCCAAGGTATTGTGCGAGGCAAATGGCAAACCGTTAGTGAAATACGTCATTGACTCGCTTCGCGCTGGCGGGGCAGAAAGGTTGATCGCTGTCGTCGGCTATCGCGCCGACCTCGTTCAAGAAACGCTGGCGAATGAAAAAATCGAGTACGTATTGCAAACCGAGCAAAAAGGCACAGGACACGCGGTGATGATGTGCCGCGAGCAACTCCAAACCCATTCCGGCCCCGTGGTAATCGTTGCAGGTGATTCGCCCATGTTGCAACCATCGAGCATTAAAAAGCTTTTGCAGGAATTCAAGACGTCCAATGCAGCCTGTTTGCTGGGTACGTTGAATCATGATCATCCCCAAGGTCTCGGCCGCATCGTCCGCGACGAATCCGGCAAATTCCTTCGTATCGTCGAGGAAAAAGATGCCACAGACGCTGAGCGTGCCATTAATGAAGTCAACATGAGCACTTATGTTTTCGATTGCAAGGCACTTTTAAGCGGACTCGATTGTCTGACGGATGACAACCGCCAACAAGAATATTACATTACTGACTTGCCAGAGATCATGTTAAGGGCAG
>JAHEAM010000154.1 GCA_024642765.1 Planctomycetaceae bacterium | reverse complement strand
CCCAAACGCCTGCAAAAATACTACAATAGACTGCGTTGTTTTCGTAAAAGACGTTTTAGCTCCTTTCAAGCGTTGACCATGGCGATATTGACCACGTCCGACCAGTCCGTAGTGAAGCGGAAATTTGAATTAAAACAAACGGTAACAATCATTGGCCGTCATCCGGATTGCGATATCGTAATCGACGAAAATTCTGTTAGCCGTCGCCACGCGGAAATTCGCTGCGTGAATGGGCAATACCTCATCAACGACCTCAACAGTCGCAACGGCACGCTAGTCAACAAAGAGCCGATTCACCAAGAAACGTTATTGTTCGACAACAGTGAAATCGAAATTTGTGATGTGACTTTTTCGTTTTCGACAGATGAAGATTTCTCTTATGCTCGCCCTCGTCCGACCGTAACGGAAAAATCGGGCGTCCGGACACGGTCCAACTTCTTTCTCGAAGATGCGCCCCAGGCCCATAGTTCTATTCTACAGAAACTGGACGTTTCGTCGCACTATAGTAAGCCACGATCGGGCAGCACTGAACTAAATTCTAAGCTATCGAAAAGCCCGATTGAGCGAAAATTGGACGCACTGATCACAGTAACTCAAGCACTTAAGGATGCTCATGACCGCGAATCGATTCTGAACAATATTCTGGACAGTCTTTTTAACCTCTTTGTGGAGGCCGACCGAGGATTTGTAGCTTTGCGTGACGCCGACGGGGAGATTGTTCCCTTCACGATGAAGACTCGCAGTGAGCAAGATTCGGAACGAATTCGAATCAGCCGAACAATTATCAATCAAGTACTCGATTCCCAACAAGCCATTCTGAGTAGTGATGCGGCGGCTGACGAACGCTTCGATTTGAGTCAAAGCATTGCTGACTTTCGGATTCGTTCCTTGATCTGTGCGCCGTTGATCGATGCCGATGGCGTGGCAATTGGTGCTGTGCAATTGGATACTTTGCGCAACGCCATTGTCTTTGACGAAAGTGATCTCGAGGTGTTGGTTACGACCACGATGCAAGCCAGTTTGGCGTTGCAGAATCTGGAGCTTTATTCGCGTGTCGAACAAAGCCGACGCCTAGAGGCTGATTTGAAATTGGCCCATGAAGTTCAACAAAGGTTTTTGCCCCAACGCTATCCTGAAATAGCAAATTATCAATTCTTTTCGTATTATCGACCCATGTCGCAAGTGGGCGGGGACTACTACGATTTCATCCTGTTGGAGAATAATCGAATTGCCATCGTCGTGGCCGATGTTGTCGGACACGGAATCGCAGCCGCGATGCTGATGGCCAAAATTTCTGCCGAAGTTCGGTTTGCGATGGCTCGTCATGATGACCCCGTTTTGGCTATCACACAAGTCAATCGAAATCTCTCAAGCCTAAACGTTGATAAGTTCGTGACGTTGTTGGTTGGACTTTTGGACTGCGAAAATCACTCATTAACCTTCGTGAATGCTGGCCATATGTTGCCGATTCTGCTGAGCGCCAATGGCGAAGTTTCCGAGATTAAAGTCACTGGCACTGGGCTGCCGCTCGGGATTTTAGAGGATACGAGCTATGGTGCCCATTTGATTCAACTTGCCGCTGGTGATTCCGTAGTGCTTTACACAGACGGTGTTAACGAATGCATGAACGAAGCTGGTGAACAGTTGGGCACCGCAAAAATCCTTGTTGAGCTGCGCGAGGCACAAGCCAAAACGGCCGACACGATTGGCAAAGTGATCTGCCAAAGTGTGAAACGACATGTGGGCGGTTACGAACAAATTGACGACATTTGTTTGGTTACCGTCAGTCGCCCGGTTTCCTAAAATACAAGGAGCTAAATTCTTTTGACGACAGCCAAATAGCATTCGGCTAGTTCGCAATTTTCGGAAGTCGTAGCGATAATCCCTTTCGCTTGATCACGATTGAACTGAAACGTAGTCCCGGAATTCTGGTTGTGCATCTCAAGAATTTCAAAACGTTCGGCGAAAACGTTTTCGAAATTTTCTAAGTTGTATTCACGAACATGATAGGGCGCGATTGTAAGTGGCCACTGGTTGGGTGTGCTAATCATCAAGATCCCATTGGGCTTGAGGATTCGAGCAAACTCGTCAATTAACATGCGATCGTCGGGGACATGTTCAATCGTTTCGAACGAAACAATAGCGTCGAATGTCGCGGAAGGTAAGTTTGTGTCACATGCATCGCGGCACTCGAATCGCACGTTTTTTTGTCCGTGCCGAATTGTCGCATAAGCAATCGCTTCGGAAGAGATGTCGATTCCGATAACTTGCGCGGCACCGCCTGCTTTCCCAAGAAACGCCGAGCCATATCCGGTCCCGCACGCAATGTCCGCAACAGTTAAGCCTTTAACGCGTTCACTCGCGAATCGATATCGATCTAAATGGAATTCAGCGCGGCCTTTGTCGAATATCGGAATTGTTGGGTCCATACGTTCCGTGCGATTTTGGTAGAGCCAACGAATCTCCGGGTCATTAATTGAATGCTCCCACAGTTGCTCAAGACGCTCAACGCGATCGCGCAAAGCCTGCAGTTGCTGGCGTTGATTCGCAATGTACTGCTGCTGTTGTTTGACGCGATCTTCCAGTGAACTCATCTTTCAACTCGTCGTTTAGTTGAAGTATTTAAAACAGAGAAAACTACCACGCTTATCAACACGTCTTCACGTTCGCGAAAACACGAGCGATGGGTTTGACTTGACCGGCTTGGTCGAGCAAGCCTCCATTGGAATAACGAACATCATCTCCATCGCGACTTTGGGTCCAAACAATTCCATGCACGTTCGGGCGGGCAAGCATCATTGGAATCACGATTGACAGTAGCTTTTCCATCTGTTCGTCAGTTTGCGACTCGCGGATGGAATTGATGATTCGATCAGGACTTGCGCTGGCAACCAGTGTGTTGTTTTGCGAGGGGGCACATAAGCAAATAACGAGCGGTAAGCCCAGCTGCGACCAAACGTCAATCAGATCGAGCCATTGAATCGGATCGCGAGGCAAGCTGCCATTCGGCAGATAATCTAAAGAGATGTCCAGTCCCAACATAGAGAGCGCGACCCCACGCCTTAAAATCGAATCGGCGATTTGCAACGGATGGACGCCGCCGACGCTCCAAGCCATTCGTTCACCCCAGGGGCAATCGAAACTCACCAATGTCGGGACTCGGTGTTTCGAATTTTCAATAACCTCCAGTAGATCGAGAGTAAGCTGCAGTTGTTGCGGGTAGCTCAAAAATCTATGGCCCGTACCGTTCAGACCTCTGGCGACATGCAAGAGCTTGATGTTTTCCGGAAGGTCATGGAGTGCGTCTCGACAGGTTCGTACCACGGACACTTGTCGTTCTTCGAAATCACTTAATTCCTGCCATGGAACGGGCATTCCGCCGGGACTGGCATCGAGAAAAGGTCCTAAGATAATATTTTTTTGCTCACGAACGTTCTCGTTCAGCTCAGACACTTGAATAATATCTAGAAATGAAAGTGAATCCTTTTCAACTTCGATATCTTTTGCTGTGACCTTGCACCCTAACCAATGTTTGGGAACATTGATATGCTGACTGCGCATAGGGTAAACATGCTGCCCAAATTGTTCGCTGGCATCGAAGATGGATTGCATGGAAAACTCAAGCGATTGCCTTGCAAATTCATCCGACGTTTTTGGATCCTCCGCCAATGCCGATTTTCGAAGCGCAATGACACTAGCCGTTAAGTCGTTTGCAACGCTTTGAGAAGGAGGCAAACCGCCTTCCTGCCAATTGGATACCAAATTCCGCAAACGGTTGAGGGTGCCACGAGCCAATTCGAGTAACAAGCGGTAGGGCGCTTCCGATTCGGGTAGTGTTCCGGTTGAGATAACCAACTCCCCAAATTTTTCGAATGGATACGACAAGAACAAATGTCCCGATTCGTCTCGATTGCGGGTAATCGTAATCGTCGATTCGGCCTTGGCAATTTTACATGGCCATGGAAAGCCATCGAGGCCGACTACGTGAATCGTCGAAGCCGTCCTGCGATCCATCGACCAATCGCCGGGTAATTCAAGTACAATTTTTCCCATATTGGCGTTTCGGATAAAGCCTTCATTTTTTGGGCACGCGACAGAATACCTTCCTCGCTCGACTGAGGTTGACATGCTTGCCGAACGTTACGGTCATTGTCAAAACGACAAACCGGCGTTAATTTTAATCCAAATTGGATTTGGCGACACCAACCCTTGGATTTTATTCTCAGGGTGCAATTAAATCGCCAAACCGGATCGTCAGGGCGAGCGAATTTCTGGAGATGTGAATTGACGAATGTAACCGAGCCAACACGTCAAGGCAAAGTTCGTGACCTTTATGATTTGGGAGATGTGCTCCTGTTGGTCGCGACAGATAGAATCAGTGCATTTGATTGGGTCTTGCCATCGATTATTCCAGACAAAGGGCGAGTGCTGACGCAAATCAGCCTGTTTTGGTTTGACTTTTTAAACGTTCCGAATCATTTGATTTCCGGCGAACTCGATCAAGTCCAATTGCCTGCTGGCCTTAACAGGGACTATCTCGAAGGCCGCACGATTGTGTCGTGCGTGGCTATTTGGTTGGATCGGGTTGGAAAGATTATCAAAAAACGGGCGAGGTCTGCGGGCACCAATTACCCGAGGGCTTGGCCAATTGTGCGCGTTTCGACGAACCGCTTTTCACTCCAGCGACAAAAGCCGAATCGGGCCACGATGAAAATATTAGCTTTGAAGTCGTAGTGCAACGGCTCGGATTAGAGACGGCCGAAAAACTTCGTGCCAAAAGCATCGATATTTACAATCGAGCCGCGAAACATGCCGAATCCCAGGGCCTAATCCTTGCTGACACAAAATTTGAATTCGGTTGGCACGGCGACGAGCTGCTCCTCATCGATGAAGTGTTGACACCCGACAGTTCACGATTTTGGCCGGCCGACCAATACGAGCTCGGCAAGAATCAACCGTCGTTCGACAAACAGTTCGTGAGAGAGTACCTCGAGACGACAACGTGGGACAAGAATTCGCCACCTCCAAAACTTCCCAGTGACGTAGTCGATAGAACGCGTTCAAAATACATTGAGGCTTTTGAACGACTAACACGCGCCAAATTCAAATGGGCCTAGAGCCTATCCCAAAAGCGGTGGACCCATGCAATGACGGATGGGCAGCCCGGCGAATACGCAACTTGGCTGACTAAAAGTTTGGGGCGAATTGGTCATTGCCGTCATCTGATTCTGGATTCGCAGGTTTTTCTTCCGGCTTGCTTTCCGAGTCCGATGTAGTTGTTGATTCTGGTTGTTCTGTTTTTGGTTGATCGGATGTAGATTCATCGGTTTTCGGCTCTGCCGAATCTTCGTTCGCAGCCTCTTTTGTATTTGATTCCGCACCCTGAGATTCTGCTGGCGCTTCTACATTGGATTCGATCACTTTAGACTCTTCGGATGACAAGTCCTCCACTTGGTCGTCAGACTCCTGGCGGATTTCCTCGGTCAATTGTGCCAAAAATCGACGACGTAAAAGGTTACCGTGTTTTTGGGGAGATGCGTCGCGTTTGTAAACGTTCATTGCCAAATCGTATTCACGGCGCGCTTCATGAGTTCGTCCCTGCAAATAGTCGATTGAGCCTTTCCAGCGGTCCGTATTCTCTTGTTCCGAAATTCTGGTGAGCCAATTTGCGGCTGTGCCAATGTTACCGTTGTCAAATAATGACTCGACCAAAAAAATCCCGGAGTCCCGGCGTACCATTCGCATGCTTTGCTGGACGCCTTTGATGACTTGGTTGTATCCAGCTAAGTTGCTTTTGTCGACGATTCCAATTTGGTATTGAAGGTCGATGTCGCTGGCCAAATTATCGATTTGGGAATCTTTAAACATCATTGCATAAAACTGTTCAATCCCGTTCAAGCGTCTTGAGTTTCGCTCCGATTCAAAAAAGCCTTCGACAAATTTCGCTCGCGCAGTGCGGCTGGCCACGAAATCGTCAATATATCCTTCGTTTTCGTAATACCAACTTAATTGATCGCGAACAAAGTCATTGGTTCGAGATCGATTAATAGCCTCTTCGACAACTTGGCGAAACTCTTTGTTTTTGAAATCAATGTCCCAGATTTTAGTTTCAAGGCCATCGATCCTTGAAAACGCTGCCAATGACTCGTCGAGCCCGAGCGTCAATTTCAATTTGCTGTCACCGACCAGGCGTTGTTCGAGATACCGCATCCTTTTGGAAACGCATTCGGGGTTGATGTATACAAGCCCAACTAATTTTTCTAGTTGGTTTTGCTTGACCCAGTAGTCTGAGTTGTCGGCCGTGGATTCGCTAATTTCTAAATCGAGGCGATCGAGCAAGGAGGGGTCGGCACGCACCATCGATAGGGTCGCGATTGCCCCATCGTCCTTGCCAGGAATCGGCAAACCCAAATGGGTATCGAACAAGTACACTTCATCAGCGATTTTTACGCCAACACACCATGGAGCGCCATCAACTTGCAACATAATTGCCGGAATGTCTTGATATGCAAGCAAGGCAATAAATAACTTAGCCCGCTCGATGTAGTCGCCTCTTGCGAAGAGCAAGATTTGATACAAGGAACGTTTGTAGCCAGCACCTATGACTCCTAGAGTCCATGGTTCTCCCGTTGTTTCACCTTCCACCAGCGACTGGTCGGCAATTTCTTCGGGGGTCGGGTAAACGGCTTCTTCTAGGTGTATGTTGCGAGTTACCCAATCAAACAGACGGAAAGCCTTGGCTAATTTTGTATGGTCGGCTGGGTCCAATTGGGGGTGGAGCATCCCGACTAAAGTTGTGAGTTCGTCTTGTTCCTGAGACGAAGCTGTCTTAGATGCATCTGTTTGCTCGACTTTTTTGCTTGCTAATCGAAGCAACTCGAATGCAGGGATAATTTGTTTTTCGTCAATGCGTTGACCGAGTTTTTGCAGCCAATGGCATTGTCGCAAATAGTAGGCGTCAGTCGCAACGTAATCAAGTTCGGACATGTTGCGAACGGCTGGTACCTCCCCGAAGGTCATGAGCAATTCTGAGAGTCCCGGATGAAGTTTCCAGTCATCTTCCACGACAGCCTTGGAATTGGTCGCGTTCGCTTCACTCTTCTCAACCCAGCGTTTCAAACTTCCAATCGTTTTTTCAATGTAGGCCGTTCGCTCAAAGGCTAAAATGCTGGTTGCCAATCCGATGGCGCGGTCGGCTTGGTCGACGTCAATCAAATCAGAGGTAGCCTCAACAGAGTCGAGCATCGGATCGACTTCCTGTTTGCAACCTTGCGACAACATCAGCACTGCAAAAACGAACAACCAGTTGTATTTTCGTCTGTTACGCATGAACGTTTTCAAATTCATAATTTAGGATTTTGGTTCAGACAAAGCGTCTTTGATTCGTAATAGTTTACTCATTAGGGTCGACATTTGGGCAAGGGGCACCATGTTTGGGCCATCACTGGGTGAACGATCGGGATCGGGGTGTGTTTCAATAAATAAGGCGTCACAGCCAACTGCAACTGCCGCTGCCGCCAAATAACGAACCATTTCTCGGTCACCGCCAGTGCGACCGCCCGCTGCGCTGGGCCTCTGCACGCTATGCGTTGCGTCAAAAACGACTGGACACCCTAGCCCCTGCATTTCAGGTATCGCCCGCATGTCGTTAACCAACATCCCGTATCCAAAAAAGGTCCCCCGTTCGGTCAACATGATATTGTCTGCCCCACCAGCCTGCAATTTTTCAGAAACAAATTTCATGTCAGCGGGAGCCATAAATTGTCCTTTCTTAACATTCACCGCGCGACCCGTTGCCGCCGCTGCCAACAGCAAATCGGTTTGTCGCGCAAGAAAGGCTGGAATCTGGAGCAGCTCGCAGACTTCGGCCACCTCAGCGACTTGGCACGATTCGTGAACGTCGGTCGTCACCGGTACGCCAAATGTGTTGCTGACATCCTGCAAAACGCTCAAGCCGTCCTCGATGCCAAGCCCTCGGAAGGCGTCCATACTGGTTCGATTGGCTTTGTCAAATGACGCCTTGAAAATAAATGGCAAATTCAGTGTTTTTGCAATCCCAACCAATGCTTCGGCGATTCGCATAGTGAGATCACGATTTTCGATCACGCAGGGGCCCGCGATTAACCCCAGTCGTTGGTCTGCACCGAAGACAGTGGTGCCGATCGTTGCAGTGCGAGAGCCAATATTCATGGGGATCAATTCTGAAAAAACAAACCTAGTTATCTATTCGCAAGAAACCCAAAAAGGGTTTGGAGTTTAGTATTCATAATGTTAGCGCCGTTCCACCTAGGGGCTTGACCCAATAAACGTCGCAATGGCCTTCACCTTTTGGAATTCG
>JAHEAM010000153.1 GCA_024642765.1 Planctomycetaceae bacterium | reverse complement strand
ATACTTCGAACCCTATTTCGGTTTGAAATATCTCAACGTTTCGGATCGTACGATCGAAGACACGAACGTCACCATTGGAGGCGTAAACCTTTCAAATCGATTCAAACAAAACGCTTCGAACAGTGCTATCGGTGCGGCAGTAGGCGGACGGTATAACGTCAATCGCGGTCGCTTCACCTACGCAGTCGATGGCTCGATGGCCGCCGCTTATAACCAACAACGCTACTTCGCGACAGACCTTTTGTACAACGGCACTGCGATTGGTGTTTCTGAATCGTACGACACAGACCAATCGTTTGTCCCAGTATTTGACGGTCGCCTAGAAGTTTCCTACCTCCTAACTCGGGATGTAGGCTTGCGAACTGGTTTCCAAATGATGTACATGTGGGATGGCATTTCTCGATCCGACAACCTGACGACATCGCTCAATCCAAACTCTGTCAACGGACTTGGCGGAGGAACAACAGGGGTCTACGACGAATCGATGATAGCAGCTGGGTTTAGCTTCGGGCTTACCTGGAATCGCTAAATTCGAATTTCACAGCAAACAAAAACTCCAAAAGACGCCGATTCTTGTCGGCGTCTTTTTTTGCGTTTTATCTAACTGATGTCAAATTCGCAAACCAAACGGAGCCGCAAAAAAAACCTACTGAACTCCTCAACGCTTTCCAACGTATCTGATGCCCGAGGTACATTGCGATTCCAAATCTTGTGGTTCCAACACGAAAAGTCTCTGCAATCGTTACAACCGACCTCTCCCTAGCGAAAAACAGAGCGGATGTAAATTATTCCTCGATTTTGTGTCGTAAAACGGTCTAACCTTTCTGCGTTCAATGCGCCCCAAGGTGCATCATGTCTGGAAGGCCGATTGCACGCCTCATTCGTACGCGCGTAGGCCTTCAGAAAACGTATTGGAGTAGAGAAACCTATGAATCAATTCAAGATTTTGTCCATCACGGCGGCAATCCTTTTTGCTCAGCTCAGCTTCTGCAGCGACGCGGCCCAGGCCGGACCGTTACTCAATTGGTTGCGTAGCAAATGTTCGCTTGGCAAACAAAACTCTTGTTCGACCTGCACAACACCCGGGGTGACGAACAGCGTTGCCGGTTGTGGATTGCAACCTGGACAATGCCAAGTTACTTGCCAGCAATCTTGCTCGCGTACCGTAGTGAATTACGTGCCCTACACGGCCTATCGAACGTCCTGGGAAAAAGTTCCTGTTACTCAATACAAACCAGTGACTTCTTCGGACCCTTGTTCTGGTTGTACGGTGACGTGCATGAAACCCTGCACGACCTACAATTGGCAACAAAAGCAAGTCCCGTACACGACCTACCGACCCGTTTATCGTCAGGAAACATACAAGGTTCCGGTTTCGTATATCACCAACGACTGCAATTCTTGCGGGAGCTGTAACACTTGCAACACTTCGGCCTCACAGCTTACGAACACTTCAGCCATGGTTCCCAGCGGTTGTTCAACGTGTAACATTCCTCAATACGCAACACAGCCAATGCCCGGAGCATTGTCGACAACTCCAAGCTATGGAACTTTGGATACAACCGGCAGCTACAACACGCCCACGTCTCCAACGCCAGCAGCCAATATTCCACCAAGCCTTGACGGCGTGAACCCGATTCAACAACAGCGACCAATTATTGAAATGTTTGAGGGTGCATCCTGGAAAACAACGCCAGCGGTAACCGCGCGTCCGACGCAATTGAGTGTTGCTCGAAACTCTTGGGACTACTCTCCGGTTCGCTTGGCCAGCTACACCAACGAAGCGACAGTGTCTACAGAAAAAATCATGCAACCGATTGAAGGCCGTTTCCTTCAAACCAGAACTAAAGATGCTAGTTTAACGCAGCCTTCCAACAAAAAAGCAGGCTGGACTTCAACAACTTGGTAGACTGCATGTCGGTTAAGATCCGACATCAATTGAGTGCATTACCGAAAGACCGCAAAAAACTAATTTGCGGTCTTTTTCATGCGCAATTTGAATAAACCATAGGTGTTCCGTCCATCAAGTTTCACCTTGTGTCATATTGAAATACAGTTGCCAAACGTTGCCTTTGACAGACAATGTCAGCTGGTTCCAGGACTCAACCCACACAATGGACTTTAGCAATCAATCACAACAAAGATGCCCGCAAATCTGACTCAACAATACCTTAAAGCCGAACGAGCCTATCGCGAGGCAAGTACGCCGCAAGACGTGTTGGCCTGTTTACAGACGATGTTAATCGAACTGCCTAAACACAAAGGCACCGACAAACTGCAAGCCGACCTGAAACAAAAAATCAGCCGTCTTAAAGATGAGATTACTAGATCCCAAAGCAAGCCATCCAAAGCTGCTGCCTTGAGAATTCCTCGTCAAGGTGCAGGGCGCGCGATAATTATTGGCGGTCCTAACGCTGGTAAAAGCAAATTGCTATCTGTCCTAACACGTGCGAATCCAGAGATCGCCGACTACCCGTTCACCACCCGAGAGCCGCAGCCAGGCATGATGCCTTGGGAAGACGTCTTTGTTCAATTGATTGACACGCCGGCAATCACAGCCGACGTTTTTGACGCAACAACCCAAAACTTAGTTCGCGGGGCAGAATTGGTGCTTTTGCTTGTCGATCTTGGGCGTGACGACGGTAGCCAGGACTACGTCGATGTCTTAAAACAATTCGCTGCATCGAAAACTCGCCTAACCAGCACGACCTACATCGACGAACATGACATTGGCGTGACGTGCACGCGAACCCTATTGGTCCTAAACAAGATTGACCATCCGCAGGCTGCCGATCGACTAGCTTTTTTCGAGGAACAGCTGGGACGAAACTTTGATAGATTCCAAATTTCATGCCAATGCATGTTTGGGCTAAACGAGCTCAAACTCGCGATCTATGAGTCCATGGATTCGATTCGAGTTTACACCAAATCGCCATCCAAAAAAGATGCTGACTTGGATCGTCCGTTCACACTTAAACGCGGAAGTACATTGCTCGATCTCGCTGAACTCGTTCACCTTGACCTAGCGGCCCATTTCAAGAGCGCAAAAGTTTGGGGATCGAGACTTCATCCCGGTTCAACCGTCAACGCCGACTACGAATTACACGACAAAGACGTTGTAGAAATACACACTTCCTAACAATTTTCGATTCTCCTACCGACACACCTAAGTCCTGGAGTCCTGGGATTGAAAAATCAGTTCTACTTGGAATGCTCACTTCGGTAGGCTTTTTGATTTTCAAACGAATTTAGTCTTGCCTGAAATTTCTCTTTTTCGTCGTTGGATGCATATTCCAACGATTCCTTCGCATACTTGACGGCATCCTCAAAATTGCCCGCCTCAGCATTTGCCGCGGCGAAAGTGTCGAGGTAATTGCCAACCTTCCATTCCGTTATCTCGCAAGATCTCCTGGCCAATTCCACGGCCCGTTTGCCATCACGGAATTTCTCGTCGGGACAAACGGCAAGTAGCCATGCCAGCCCCCCATTGGTCTCAGCGATATCAGCCGATAGCTTCAAGCCCTTTTCGAAATCTTCCTTGGCTTTTGCAAATTCGCCGGTATTGAGAAATACATTGCCGCGATTCACATACACGATTGCGACGTCTTGCTGAAGGCCAATCGATCGATTCAGATCTTTCAGGGCGTTGTCATATTGTTTCATATCATTGTAAACAACTCCCCGATTTGTGTACGCCAGTGGCAATGCGGGAGCAATGCGTATAGCCTCAGAAAGCGCCTTGATCGCGCCATCGTAATCTTTCTGTTTGTACTTAACCCAGCCTAATGAATTCAGTGCTGCAGCATCTTTTTTATCGACCGCTACAGCCCGTGCGGCAGCCACCAACGCTTCGTCAAATTTATTGAGTGTTAAATAGACATTACTGCGACCGACTAAAATCTCGGGAACCCGGGGATTGATTTTTTCTGCCGCCGCATAATCTGCCAAAGCACCGTCTGAGTCGCCCGCAGCATGTTTGGCGTGACCGCGATTGACGTAGAACCAAACTTCTTTTTGGTCGAGTTGAATGGCCTTGTCGTAGTTGCCAATACTCTCTTTAAAGTTATTCATTCCATACTGAACCAATGCCAAATTGAAAAAAGCGTAAGCATACTTAGGGTTCAGTTCGATTGCCTTCCTGAAATCGCCTACCGCCAACGGCAATTTACCTTGGGCCTTCAGCACGCGACCTCGGTTATTCCAAAGCGTAGCGTTCGTGGGCATCAAGCGCAGCGCATTGTTTAAGTCAGTAAAGGCTTGAGTCAATTCATCCATTTCAAACAGGATCAAGCCTCGAGTTGCATACGCGTCCCAATCGTCGCGATTCTTTAGGATACGCTGGTCGAATTGCTTCTTGGCTGTTTCCAATTGCATGACATTTCGCACCGGTACCCAACCGCCGACGTCCTCTAATGCGCACCAATTACCGTCAACCGCGATGACCTTATGTACCTCGCCGGCATAGATTTGATCTACAATCTTGTCGCGAATCTTGGCGTCGCCGTTGACCATGATCGCAACTCGCTCACCAACCTGCTGGGCCACAGATATAGAAATAAGCATTTCAGACAAACAAACAGCGACTACGAAAGCAAGTTTGGAAATATTCATGTACTCAAAAAAGAAAACAAATGTGACGGGCTAGTACTATTTGCCGATACAGAAACGACTGAAAAGGCGATCAAGAATTTCTTCGTTATGGACCACGCCAACGATTTCACCTATAGATTCCAGAGCAAGTCGGATTTCGCTGGCTACAATTTCATCGCCAAGGTTTTGTAGGTTGGCGGATCTTGCGGCCAACAGAGAATTCGTGGCCTGGCAAACTGATTCAAAACAACGAGCGTTGGTCGAGATCAGCCACCCGGTTGTATTGTGGTTCAATGCTCGATTTTTTTCAACGACCTTATCTAATAATTCGTCCATTCCGCGCCCAGTTTTCGCACTGGTCGCGATTCCCTTTAACGAAATAGTTTCTTCAATCTCCATATCTAGTTTTGTTAGAACAACGAGAGTGCGTTCGTCGATGGAGTTCCATTGGGACAACTCCCAATTTGTCGTCGGTCGAGTCGAATCGATACAAACCACCACCAAGTCCGATTGTCCGGAAATTGCGTGTGATTTGCTTTGGGATTGCCATTCAATCATCTCTAAAGAACGAGATCCTGTCGAGTCAACGTTCTCAAGTTCGTCGATTCCGGCAGTATCGAACAATTCGATAGTTTGATTCTTGTGCTGAATTCTCGCTACCAGGAAGTCGCGCGTCGTACCAGGCACCGACGAAACCACAGCCAACGCTTCGTGCGCCAAACGGTTAAACAAACTACTTTTCCCAACGTTGGGGTGACCGAGCAAAGCAACGCGAATCGCACCGGACGATTCCGTTCGAGAATTCATTTGCGAGTGAATAGTAGTCAATGTCTCCAGACATTGCCCCAAAATAGTTTGTAGTTGTTGACTTGAAACGAACTCAATGTCTTCCTCGACAAAATCGAGTCCCGCTTCCAGGTCCGCAACTAAATTCAACAACGACTCACGAATTGCATGAAATGGGTTCGCTAGGCCACCAGCCAACTGCTGCAGTGCTGTTTGAAACGATGCTGCATGTTGCGCATCGATAACGGCCAACACAGCTTCCGCCTGCGTCAAATCAATCCTCCCGCCGAGGAAGGCCCGCAGCGTAAACTCACCAGGCCGAGCGCCGCGGATACCCGTTTCTCCCAGTTGTTTCATGAACAAGTTCAAAATAGGCAATGAGCCTGGTAAGTGAAATTCAGCGCAGACCTGCCGAGTGTAACTTTGCTCCGTTGGCCAAAAGAGCAATTGCCCCGGTATCAAAGAATCTTGGAGTGCAAAACTGCCCGAGACCTGCACTGCGTGTTTGCGTTGGATTGACGTGCCGTTCGCAGTGGGCCGAAAGAATCGCTGGACACACATCGCCGTCAACGGACCACTGACTCGAATGATGCCACGCGCACTTGCGTTCATGGGCGATGCAATGGCAGCGATGGTGTCTTCCAGCGTCAAATCCAACAATGTTCAAAAGTCCTTTCACAACCTGGCGCGTTGTTGCAACCAATTCCAGTAATTATAGCGTGAAAAAATCGACGCGACGTGAGTAATCGGCAAATTCATAAAAGTCGTTTTGGTCCGTTATCTTTTGACTAGTCTGCAGATATTAACAGAAGTCTCCCGATACTTTTCTTGCAGTCAAATAATCCGAACCGTATTTGCAGAGGAAGTTCCATGTCCAGCGACGATTTTGAAATTACTGACATCCGTGAAATGGAATCCCTCGATCTATTAAAGGCGACGCGGCGCAGTCGTTCGAAGGATATTTCAGCAGTTCAAACTCCTCTTGAAATTTACTTGCGGGAAATAAACGAGACGAAATTATTGACAGCTGCCGACGAAAAGTTTTTGGCAGAGCGAATTGCTGTGGGGGATGCGCAAGCACGCGATCGGATGGTTCGCGCCAACTTGCGTTTGGTTGTCAACATCGCGCGAGGCTATACAGGTAAGGGCCTTGGTCTTCAGGATCTGATCGAAGAAGGCAACTTGGGCCTACTGCGAGCCGTCGAAGGCTTTGACCCCACCATGGGCACGCGGTTCAGCACCTATGCCAGTTATTGGATCAAGCAATCGATAAAGCGAGCATTAATCAATAGCGCAAAAACAATTCGTATTCCTGCGTATATGGTGGAATTGCTCTCCAAGTGGCGTCGTGCAACCGTGCGACTTTCAGATGAACTCGGTCGCAATCCAACACCGGAAGAAATTGCTCGTTTGTTGGGTTTGCAGAAACGCAAATTACCAATTATCAAGAAGGCAATCCAAATCTACAACGCCACACCCACGACGGATCAAAGCGATTCTGGATGGACGCTCGGTGACATGGTCATGGATGAACGAATGCAATCACCCGACAATGCGTTGCTCGAAAACGACGTACTCAATAACGTCAAGGAGATGATGGGAGACTTAGACGAACGCGAAGCAACCGTTTTGAAGATGCGATTCGGACTCGACGATACAGAGCCCCATACGCTCAAAGAAATCGGTGAAAAGCTAGGCCTGACCCGTGAACGAGTTCGCCAAATAGAAACCGAAGCTCTGCGGCGATTGGGCGACGGACTCCGAGATCCGCTGGATATGGATCTCACGATGCCCTATTAGAAAAAAAACATAGAGCAGACATTTTGCATTGTCATGTGTTTCGCGGCACAGGTTTTCAGCAACGCTCGATTTTGAAAACGCCTGCTAACTCAGTTTTTTGACTTGACGAATTCAAAGTGATTTGGGCGTCCACTCGATGTGAGCGGTGGGCGTCCTCATTGAGAAACTTTAGCGGCAATTACTCACCGATTCTTTTCACTTGCATCTCTTTGAAAAACTCTTCTCGCCAGGCTTGCATAAGCTCATCGACGTAACCCGCATTGGCTTGTTGAACCTCGAGTGGAAGTTGCTGAACCTTGGAAACGGCCTCGATGAATGCCGTATTGAGCTCTGCATCTGTGCGAGTGTCTCGTTCTATGATTCGAATAACGTAAACGATATCGTTTGAAAAATTGGGAGCAACACCGGCCTTGCCAATGCCTAACCCAAAGGCCGTCTCCATAAACTTGTCACCTGGGTCCTCGACTCCCGCGGGTTTGGACAGTCCAAAGTCTTCACGACTTGAAAACCAAGCAAACTGTCCTGTCTCGGTAACACGCTCTTTGAACATCTTGGCCAAACTACTTTTTGCTGCGTTGGAATCTTCAGCAATTTTCTTAGCGTCCACCATTGCGGCTTCAAAGGCTTTTTGACGTTTCCAATACTTTTTGACATCCTCTTTCGCTTCAGCCAAGGTTGGAACTTTCTGCTTTTGCTTTTCGGCAAACCAGATTTTGTATTCTTTTGCGTGCAAGATATCTGGGATGGCCATCGGGTCGTATTCACTTTGCTGATCGTACATTGAATCGACAACATCGGAAATCTTGTATAGGTTGTTATTGAGAAAGGCTTGAGCTTCCGTCAATTCTTTATTTAACAACAATTCTTGGCGAGATAACAAATCAGTTTCGACAAACGTAAGGTTGTGCTTTTTGGCAAATTCCTCACCCTTGTAAAGTGGGAATTCAGCCTCAACGTTTTCGTCGCCTTCGCTCTTCTGACCTTTCCAATCAAAGTACTCTGATTGGTAGGAGCGGACTTCCTCGTCAGCAGCCTCCATGGCTTTTCGAACTGCATCTCTTGCATCCATCATCTTCATTCTTCGTTTGATATCTTCAGCGACATCAACCAAAGGCTTTGCGCGAAATACAGGCTCGTCTTGTTGACCTGTCACTGACGTTGTTTCCGGTATCTGCTCCATTGCAGGTTCTTGAGTTGCAGGCTCTTGAGTTGCAGGCT
>JAHEAM010000614.1 GCA_024642765.1 Planctomycetaceae bacterium | reverse complement strand
CTGGGCGTCAACTATAAAGATGTTGGAAGGCTCGACGAAGCGATCCCGCTACTTGAACAAGCCCATCAGGCGGTCGGGACGTATCCGCAACTCATATTTGCAACCCAGCAATTAATTGACACGTATGTGAAAAACGGGGAGCCGCAAAAGGCAGAGCGATTGGTCCCCGATTTCCTCGAGTTCGTACGCAATAGGTTGCCAAAGCCCGATGTTGCCCGGGATCTGGCGTGGGTAGCAGACAAGTATATTCTCAAGTTGGGCGCTTTTGCGGACGCAGAGAAACTGCTCCGAGAGTCATTGACGATCAAGGAAAAGCTGATTCCCGACGACTGGACGACGTTTCATGTCCGATCCACGTTGGGAGAGGCGTTGCTGGGTCAGGGGAAACATCGCGAAGCGGAGGAAATGCTGATCGCCGGTTTTGAAGGACTTGCCGGCCGTCAGGAGACGATTCCGCCCATTGCCGAACAGTGTTTCACGGCTTCGATCGAGCGACTTGTAAAGTTGTATGAAACTTGGCAACTCGAAGAACCTGATGCAGGTTACGGCATCCAGGCAGAGCAGTGGCGGCAAAAACTGGAACAACACAAACAAAATTTGCAAAACAAGTAAACAAGCGGGTCGATTCGCTCCAGCTTGCAACTAAATCGAATCGACCCTGGGAAGCAACTGAGCGAACGGTTCGCGCGCTCAAATGCAACTCTATCTGTATTTTAACGCGAACAAACAGGAGTATCGACCATGAAACGCTCTATGTTTCGTTTGCTGTCAGTTAGTTTATCAATCGTTGCAATCGCCCTTTCTGCAGGATCTGTTCTTGCACAAGGCAATGGCAATGGGCACGGAAATGGCAACGGCAACGGAGGAGGCAACGGCGGCGATGGTGGCCCGAACGTCGGCTATTGGATTCATTGGGTCCACGGTCCTTCGGAAACAACTTCCATCATCCCTGAAGACATAGCCATAACAACTGACCCTACCGGCAATGCAACTCGAGTCCTTGTTGTTGGTTGGTATGAACGTTCAGACCGAGACAACGAATCAGCGTTCCTGTACGAAATGAATGACCCCGCGCACCCAGAAAACACAACCGATAATGTTTTCTGGGATATTGAAACCCTCGTCGGTGCGACTCCCGAAAACCTTGATTGGACTGATTCAGTGAATCCTATTTCGTCCTTCAATTCGAGATTCTACGGAGTGAATTCGTCCGGGATAATTTGCGGTTGGGTCGAAGATCGATTTGGAACGGAAAGCCGCAAAGGAGTTTGGCTTGACCTCAATCAGATCGAACCGGTGCTTGATTTGAT
The DNA here is from genome assembly GCA_024642765.1 of Planctomycetaceae bacterium. Classification (GTDB taxonomy): domain Bacteria; phylum Planctomycetota; class Planctomycetia; order Pirellulales; family Pirellulaceae; genus BJ22. Next base: position 994 of record JAHEAM010000614.1, on the reverse strand, counting down.
CCCCGCACCATCGAATCCAAATGCGGGTCGCTATTATGGGCTTGAAGTAACTGATACAAATCTAATCTTGGCTTCCAATAAAGTGATTGGCGAAGCGTACGAAGCTTATGTATTCGACCCCACTAGTGGAAATACAACTCCGCCAACTCCAATTCAATTCGGAAGTCCAACTGACGATTTACATTTGAATAGCGGGTTGCAATTAGTTGGCGAAAGTGATGGAATGCTCGTCAGGCACGACATTGAGACAGGCGTAACTTACCCAATCACACCTACGATGCCCGACTTGCATGGTGGGATAAATGACAGCGGGCAGTTGCTCTGCCGGATGGAATTACCAACCGGTAGAAACAAAACGGCAGTGTTTGTGGTACGAATCGATGCTACTGGTTCCATTGATTGGACATCATCAACTAGCGGCCATGCTGCGCGACTAAACAATCAAGGCGACGTGATATACAATTCACGAGGAGGAGGGCTTGTGTATTTCGATGAGGAGGCTGCATCAGAATACGAACTCTATACAATGGTCATCCCTGAATCGGATCCTAATGGCTGGTTCACATCACGTTATAGCCTTGTTGAAATGTCAGGTGCCGACGTCTCCGGATTTAGTTGGCTCGCCAAGCCCGAGGATGAGGGCATGGCAATTCTTATTCCCGTGAACCTGCCGTGATGCGAAATTTTAGTGATCGATTATTGACTCAAAAAGAAAGTCGACACACTAAACAACCTTACAACTTTTTTTGTCACCGAACGCGATGCTTCCTTGTCAACTCCGACACCGATTATTGTTGGCAACGCTGATGACAATATAGACCATAAACTCTTCATACTGGTCCCGGAAGATCTACCGTAGAGACATCACGTTAGAAAGCGTCGACGTCAACGGCACCAAGCTGGGCTGTGGACGCTGAAAGTCTACGACACTCGAAACAAGCGAACCGGCACGCTCAACAGCTTGTCGATCACGGTCGACTAAAAGACCTGCGAC
>JAHEAM010000613.1 GCA_024642765.1 Planctomycetaceae bacterium | reverse complement strand
GTCCTCGACACCGTTCGAGTGCGACTGCATCGCGACGATGTGTCCAATAGCTCCGTTTCACTCTATTTCGCGCGACTTATTGGTGACAGTCAATCGGACGTCTCAGCCTATTCGACTGCCGTCTTGCAGCCCGCACGATACTTGGGGCCTGGAGCAGAGATTCTTCCAATTGCGCTCGAACAAACAGCCTGGAACGCGCTATGGCAAGGCGAAACGGCGACGATTTATGGCGACGGACGAATCGAAGATGCGAGTGGAAGTCCAATTCCAGGTAACTGGGGCACGGTCGACATTGGGCCCAATGGAAATAGCACCACACAATTGAGCAATCAGATTCGCGATGGATTGACCCAGGATGATCTCGATTCAATGTATGCTCAGGGATCCATACCGACCCCCAAATACATTGATGCCAGCAGTCAAATTGATCTCAATGGCGACACTGGACTATCTTCAGGCCTTAGGCATGCCATTGAAGATGCGGAAGGCAAGATGAAAGTCGCCCCGATTTACAAGAACACTACGAGCCAGGGCGGTAACCTCACCTTTGAAATCGTTGGATGGGTCACCGTGGAGGTTGTCGACTCAGGTTGGAACGGTGCCAATAATTCGTTTGTCGAAGTCCGCAAGGCTTATGCTTACGATAAAAACCTGTATCCCGTCAAGGATTTAAGCGACACCACCAAGGTCATCGAAGGCTCATATACTTCCCCCGTACTTATTCAATAGGTAAGAGATCAAGGACGTCTAACATCAAGGGCGACCATTAACAATCGAGTCGTTGACTGGAAAACCATGTCGTCGCGAGTTAGCAAATGGCCGTGATTCTCTCTAACTTTCATTGAGTAAAACGAAACTCGCTCCATGCAAATCCTCCGATTTGGAACTCACCTCGATTGAGGTGTTGCCGATCGGCTTGATCAAACAATCACTGCTTCGCATGCGGTTTTTTTTGACCAAGCACAGGAAGCGGCTCGTGGTGAACTTGGTAACATCGAAGTTGCTACTGTGCCAATCGTCGAATGCGACGCATATTCGGCAGTACTCATACATTTGGCTTCATCGAGACAGCCAACTCTCGTTGGCGGAAAAAATTGTCGATCATCCGATGGTCAACAATCCGCAATTTCTTTTTTTGAAATATTGTCCCGGTGATTCGCGAATTTGACACCTAACCTCTATATACGGAAAACAATTGCATCCCAAGGGCTGGAATCTGATGAAGGAAAAACGTAATAAGCGTTGGCGATTGATCGCGGATTTGCAAATCCAGGGCCGATTGAGCTTACGACTCGGTATCTATTGGATCGCCTGTCAGATGGTTATGGTCGCAACTATTTTTGGATTCGCTTTTTTAACCAATAGTTCAGGTGCTGGCGCTGCAATTTTTCCCGCACTCGTTGCGTCGACGCTTTTTTTGCCAATCATGTTGCTCGACTTGATTGTTTTCAGCAACCGTTTTGCAGGTCCGATGTTGACGTTGCGCCGAGCGCTCAAACAGCTGGCCCAGTCGAACTCGTCCGAAGAAATCAAATTTCGGGACGGCGATTTCTATCAAGATATGGAGAACGACTTTAACATTGTGCGCAGAAAGATTGTTGCGAAGTCAGACGAACGATCCGATGCTCCAATGCTCAGTAGTCTTCTGCCCTCCCTTGAAATCAATAGCCCACTGGGTACCGAACAAAATGTCTAGCAAATTAATTTCACCACCAAAACAGCGTCATGTCAGAGGCGCGCGATTCAGATTCGTCCGAATGCGTCGATTTGGGACCGCGACGGTCGAGATGGCTGTTGTCGCGCCATTCATTTTTCTGATAGTCTTCGGCTCGATCGAATTCGCCCGGATGATGATGGTTCGTCAAGCATTAACCAACGCTGCTCGAGAAGGGTGCCGACACGCATGTCTGTTGACCACGCAGAAAAGCGATTCTGCCAACTCGATCGTTCGAGAACGGCTGCAAGGCGTTATTGCCAACTCCGCCAAAACAGAAGCAATACGGATCGACACAGACCCGGGATTTTCAATTTCGCCTGCGTCCGGAACAAGAATCAGTACGACGGTCGAAGTTGATTGTGCGGATGTGTCCTGGCTGCCACCTTTTTTCACCTCAAAAGCAAAAATCCGCGGTACTTCATCAATGAATCGCGAGTGATCGACCAACCTACCCTCAACAACCCATGAAAACCAAACGCAAAAAAACCAGCGGTCTGTCATCGAGTCGATACGGGGCCGCAGCAGTCGAAGCCGCCTTGATGTTGCCGCTGTTGATCATCGTGTCGTTCGGCTCGATCGATGTTGCCCA
>JAHEAM010000612.1 GCA_024642765.1 Planctomycetaceae bacterium | reverse complement strand
TTGGAGCTCTTACCATTTGGCTTTCGCTTCTGGGCATGGTGGTCATGTTGCCCGCTGCGGCGGTTGAATATCGATCGAGCAAGATCCCGCAATCGAAGAAGGTCTTCCAAGAAGACGGCATGCGTTAATCAAAACACGCTGACAGCTCCTCATAAGCGAGGATTCTGCCCCCTAGGGCTGCGGCTAATGCCAATCGCTGAAACTTTCGTTCAAATGTTCAAGCGGGGCAGTATCACTTCGCGCGGAACCGCGACAATTTAGCCCCTCTCACTCTAAAAATATCCGTTAGCGGTTGAAAATGATCTGCGGTTGAAGATAACATAAGGGTTAACTTTCCCTATCCGGGCGGAACGTCTTCCGCTTATTAATCACATGACCAAGTTAATGCTGAGGAGTATTCAAGTGGCTGAAGTTGCAACCGATCGTTTGCCATACAAAGTTAAAGACATTTCGCTGGCCGAATGGGGCCGACGCGAAATTGTTTTGGCCGAAAATGAAATGCCAGGACTAATGGCCCTTCGCAAAAAGTATGGTACGTCTAAGCCATTGAAAGGAGCTCGCATCGCAGGTTGCCTGCACATGACCATTCAAACGGCCGTTTTAATCGAGACGCTCGTTGAATTGGGCGCCGAAGTTACCTGGAGCAGCTGCAATATTTTTTCGACACAAGACCATGCCGCAGCGGCGATCGCGGCGACTGGTGTGCCGGTTTACGCTTGGAAAGGCATGAACGAAGAAGAGTTCAATTGGTGCATCGAACAGACATTGTTCTTCGCTGACGGCAAACCTCTCAATATGATCCTCGACGACGGCGGTGATTTGACCTGCATGGTTCACGACAAGTACCCTGAATTTCTTGCGGAGATCCGTGGACTGTCCGAGGAGACCACAACTGGTGTTCATCGCTTGTACCAAATGCACAAGGCTGGCAAACTCAAAGTTCCAGCGATAAATGTCAACGACTCCGTGACGAAAAGCAAGTTCGATAATCTTTACGGTTGCCGCGAGTCGCTAGCCGACGGTATTAAACGGGCAACCGACGTAATGATCGCCGGTAAAGTAGTCGTCGTTTGCGGATATGGCGACGTCGGCAAGGGCTGTGCGATTTCAATGCAACGCTATGGCGGTCGAGTGATTGTTACCGAGATTGACCCGATCAATGCGTTGCAAGCGGTAATGGAAGGCTTCGAAGTCACCACCATGGAAGAGGCTGCCTCACGCGGAAATATCTTCGTGACAACAACTGGTAACGTTGACATCATTATGGGCGAGCACATGGAAAAGATGCCCAACGACGCAATTGTTTGCAATATCGGACACTTTGACAATGAAATCGATGTCGCTTGGATTCACCAACAAGTCAAAAGTGGTAAATGGACTCACGAGGAAATCAAGCCTCAAGTCGATCGATACACGAACGTCAAAACAGGTCGATCGATGTTGTTATTGGCGGAAGGACGATTGGTCAACTTGGGTTGTGCGACTGGTCACCCATCGTTTGTGATGAGTAACTCGTTTACAAACCAAGTCATGGCTCAACTCAGCCTTTGGATGGAAACGGAAAACTACGAGGTTGGTGTTCACGTGTTGCCAAAACACTTGGACGAAGAAGTTGCTCGTTTGCATTTGGATCAATTGGGTGTGAAACTAACGAAGTTGACACCGAAGCAAGCTGAATACATTGGCGTATCTGTCGATGGCCCATACAAGCCAGAGCATTATCGCTACTAAGGGGACATCGTAAATTGCGAATGCAATTTGCGCTATCTCTTTGATGCAAAACCAATGATCGAAGGAACCAATTCCTTCGATCATTTTTTTGTTCAATTGCCCAGGTTCTAAATAATCGAAATCTGTGGCCGCCTAATTGCCGCCGCTTACTTGCCTTTGCGAAGTTTTTCGAAATATTGCTTGGCCTGTTCGCGTTGGGCTTTGGGTAGTTGTTGGTCTTCGATCGGGTCGGCTTCGAGGGTCATCGAGGCTGCGATGGTTTCGCGGGCATCGATTACGGTACCGGTTGTTGAGTTGTCGCCGTCGGCTTGGCCCGTGACAACGGTCTGACCCTTTTGCAATTGGCCTTTGACTCGGCTTTTGTATTCGCCAGTTTCGGTTTCGGCTTTTTCTCGCTCTCCGTGTCCTCGTCCTTCGCCATTGGCAAAATCTTTTTGACCAGGCTTATCGGATTTTCCAGGATTTGGGCAGCCGTTCATGCAATCTTTGCAGTCCTGTAAATCAGCTTCGAGATCTTTCAAGGCTTCCATTGCGTCTTGATCCATTTCAAGTTCGTCAATTTGTTCGAGCATGTCCT
>JAHEAM010000152.1 GCA_024642765.1 Planctomycetaceae bacterium | reverse complement strand
TTTCGGGTGATTTGGGCATGCCGTTTATTGACCTCAGTCACACGCCCGTCGATTTGACATTGCTCGACACTTTTCCGCAGAAGATCATCTATCGAGAAGCCTTGTTCCCGGTTCGCAGGGAGAATGGTTCGATAGTGATTGCTACCGGTGATCCATTTAATGTTTACCCACTAGACGAAGTTAGCGCTGCAACCGGCCTCAACGTCAAACCCGTTTTGGCAGACAGAGTTGAAATTGCTCGACTGATCAAGACCCATTTGGGCGTCGGTAGTGAAACCATTGAAGGCCTGATTGAACAACGCGCCGAGGAAGGAATTGAACTTCTCGAAGACATTGAGTCAGACGGTTCCGAACTTGGCGAAATGGCACAAGAGGCAAGTGTCGTTCGACTCGTGAACGAAATCTTGCTGGAAGCAATTGAGATGCGTGCTAGTGACGTGCATCTTGAATCACAAGCAAGTGGCGTCGTCATTCGATATCGGATCGACGGCATTTTGCATTCGCAGCCCGTGCCGCCTGAAATCAATCATTTCCAAGCCGCGATGATCAGTCGATTGAAGATTATGGCTCGCCTCAATATTGCCGAAAAACGATTGCCTCAAGACGGACGGATCAAGCTGAAGGTCAAGGGCCGCGAGGTCGATGTGCGTTTGTCTGTAATTCCGATGATCCATGGCGAAGGCCTTGTGATGCGGATTTTGGATAAAGGTGCGATGAAATTCGATTTGCGGAACTTGGGTATGTCCGAGGCGACTTACAAGCCGTTCAGCGCGATGATCAACATGCCTCACGGAATTGTCCTCGTGACTGGCCCTACGGGTTCAGGTAAAACGACAACGCTCTACAGTTCGCTAATTGAAATCAACAGCCCTGATACAAAAATCATTACGACGGAGGATCCCGTCGAGTATCAGCTTGAAGGCATCAACCAAATCCAAGTGCATCCAAAAATCGGTTTGACGTTTGCGGCTTCGCTGCGAAGTATTTTGCTGCATGACCCGGACGTGGTGCTCGTCGGTGAGATTCGTGACTTGGAAACCGCAGAGAATGCGATTCAAGCATCTTTGACTGGCCACTTGGTTTTCAGCACGTTGCATACTAACGATGCAGCGAGTGCGTTTTCGCGGATGATCGATATGGGCGTCGAACCGTTCTTGGTCGCAAGTACCGTCGAAGCCGTAATGGCCCAGCGACTTGTTAGGCGATTATGCATCGAGTGTCGCGAAGCCTATCGCCCAACTACTGACGATGTCCCGAGTGATTTCCCCTGGGACTTGCTCGGGGAAGGAATGTTGTATCGACCAAAAGGATGTCGACATTGTCGTGACGTCGGATATCGAGGTCGACTAGGCATTTACGAATTATTGGTAACATCCGAAAGTGTTCGTGAACTGGCTCAAGTGCGTGCAAGCAGTTGGGATATCAAAAAAGCAGCGCTCGCCGAAGGCATGAAGACGCTGCGTGACGATGCTTGGCTCAAGGCGATTGCCGGCTCAACTTCCGTCGATGAAGTAGTGCGGATTACAAAAACCGATCGTGGAATGACTGGAGCGTAACCTCGAGATGCCAAACTACTCGTATATCGCTCGCAACATGTCGGGCGAAAAAATCACCGGTTCGATGGCTGCCGCAACCGAGCGTGATGTGGTCAACACCTTGACTGGCAAGTCATTGTTTCCGATTTCGATTGCCACTGAAAAATCATCTGCCGCTGTAACTCTGGGCGGTAAGGTCAGTACACAGAAGGTCGCGACATTTTATGATCAGTTGGCTTCATTGCTTAAGAATGGCGTTCCCCTACTCAAATCGATTTCGATCTTGCGTCAGCAGGCCAGTTCACAGGCGATGCAAAACGCCCTAGATGACGTTATTAGCAAAGTTGAAGATGGACAGGGACTTGGTGAGGCCTTTTCTCGGCACCCCAAGATTTTCAACGAGATGGCAGTTAACATGACGAAGGCCGGTGCCGAAGGTGGCTTTCTCGAAGATGCGCTTGAACGCGTCGCAGCTTTTACCGAACAGCAATCTGAATTGAGGTCGCGAACCGTCGGAGCTTTGATCTATCCTGCCGTGTTATTAATGGCTGGGTCGACTGTTGTCTCGTTGTTGCTGGTTTTCGTTGTACCTCGATTCGATCCAATGTTCGATGCTTTGCGTCAAAAAAACGAATTACCCGCTCAAACTGAAATTCTGCTCAATTTCAGTAAGTGGCTGGCATCCTATTGGTGGGTAATGTTAACAGTTTTCGCGGTACTTTTTGTTGCGATCAGGGTTCAACTAAATACGCCGAAGGGGAAAATCCTGTCGGATACATTGAAGTTGAAGACGCCAATGTTCGGCGTCATTTTTCAGAACTTGGCAATTGCTAGATTCTGCCGTGTCTTGGGAACACTCCTAAAAAACGGTGTCCCAATGATACGATCGTTGGACATTAGTCGTGAGGCTGTAGGTAACCATGTATTATCGAAGGCCATTGCAAGCGCTACAGAAAATATCACTTCCGGAGCAACGCTATCGACGCCGCTGGCAAAATCGGGGCGATTTCCCCGAAACGTTACAGAAATGATCGCGGTAGCCGAAGAATCCAATACGATGGATACTGTACTCGTGAATATTGCTCAGGGACTTGAGAAAGAAACAACGCGGCGGTTGGACTTAATGGTGAAGTTGATCGAGCCGCTATTGTTGACCATCATGGCTGGAGTGATCTTGTTCGTGGTCATGGCCCTATTATTGCCGATCATGAACATGAGCAACGCCTTGCGAGAATAATCTTCGCTGGTCGATTAATTAACCGCTATCACAAACAACTACAAAAACAATTCAATACGAAAGCATTCTTTAGGAGACCCTTGAAATGAAATTTAGAAAAAACCTTCGCCGTCAACGACAATCACGCCAAGGTTTCACGCTTTTGGAATTGATGCTTGTTATGGCTATTCTTGTATTGATTTCATCATTGGCAGTTGTTGGAGTTCTACGTATGCGTAAAAACGCCAACTCGGATGCCGCTGCAACGCAAATCAATACGTTGAAAACGGCATGCAAACTTTACAAACTCGACGTCCAACGATTCCCTACGAGTTTGAATGACTTGATAACCCCTCCCTCAGGCATGGCGCCAAGTGTTTGGCGCGGTCCCTACCTAGACGAAAGCCGCGTGCCTCGAGATCCATGGCAAGGCGAATTTCAATACAGTCCAGACGATGCCAACGAACGTGTGAACATCAGCTCCAATGGACCTGATGGACAAGCTGGCACCGCGGATGACATACCTGGTCAAACGACTAAGGTCCAATAGCGAATTATACAAGAAGCAGCATCCTTCCGAGTGAACGACAATGACCAAATTCGAGAACTCGAGTTTGGTCATTGTTTCTTTTGAAACAGTCAGTAAATGCCGTGAAAAAAACCTTCCATCCGTGTCAATCCAACTCGCCAATGAGCCACTTTAGGCGTCATGCGTTCACATTGTTGGAGTTGTTGTTGGTGATGGCATTGTTGGTAGTAATTGCTGGTCTGAGTGTTCCAGCAATCCTACGAATGGTTTCGAACACTGGCCTTGATAAAGGCGCGGAAATGTTGCGGGCGGAAATGGCCAGAGCGCGAGTAATGGCGATTCGAACTGGAAAGGTCCAAGCGTTGCTCCTGACGCCAGGCGGTTCCCAAATATTTGTCCAAGACTTCGATTCAGTGGCAGAGACAAAATCGCTGCCGAGTCAGACAAGCGGAAACTTCAGTTGGGGTGATGGCGTGTTACCCAAGGGCGTCGTGTTTGTTAGTGGCGAAACAATGGAAACATCACGCTCAACTTTTGAGACAGAAAAAAACGCTGGTTCTTTTGACAAATCAAATCGACCCATATTGTTTTATCCAGACGGAACCTGCCAGGATGCTCAAGTCAAATTGCAAAATGCCAAAGGCAACATGAAACAAGTTACCTTGCGAGGCTTAACCGGAACCTCTCGAGTTTCCATCCCCACAAGAAATTGAAAATGAACAGGTCACAACCAACTCAAAATTCGCGAATGGCTGGCGGCAGCAAAAGACTGCGGTCCGCGCCGATTTTTCGTTGCGGAATGAGTCTACTCGAAGTGATATTGGCGATTGCGATTCTAGGAATGTCGATGGTCGCCATTTCAGAACTTGCGAATCTAGGTTTTCGCGCTGCGTCGTCCGCACGCATGCAAACGGACGCAACGATTCATTGTGATACAAAGATGGCCGAGTTGGCCGCAGGCGTTTTGGAATTGAGTAGCGTTTCATTGCAACCAATCGAAGAGGCACCCGAATGGGCTTATTCGATCAACGTTCAATCCTCTGACATTATGGGACTCCTCAGCGCAACCGTAACTGTGACTCAGGCCAACACGTCGTCTCCAAATCCAGTCACTATTTCGTTGACAAGGTTTATGCCCGATCCAGATTATGATCCGGAAGAGGTGACGCAATGAAAATCTGTGTCCCCAAATTTCGTCAAAATCTGACAATTCCCAAGCGACACGCTTACACGCTATTGGAATTGATGTTGTCGTTGGCACTTTCCGTGATGGTCATCGGTGCAATTACGGCGTTGATCAATGTCTATATGGTCAACCTGAGTCGGCAACAGCGATCAATCGAGCAGAAGCAAGTTGCCCGAAGCGTTTTGAGAATGATCGCCAGCGATGTACGTGCAGGCTTGCAATACAAGGCAGTCGATGTCTCTGGTATCGAAAACCTAGAAGCGTCTCAAACGCTAATCGCCGGAATACTGGCGACGCAATCCGATGATTCTGGACTAACAGATACTGGAAGTTCGACAGGCGGTGGTACTGGCGGAACAGGCGGTGGTACTGGCGGAACAGGCGGTGGTACTGGCGGAACAGGCGGTGGTACTGGCGGAACAGGGGCAACGCCAACAGACGCCCAAGACCCTAATGCAGCTGACACTGACGCGACTGCCGAGGAGGACAACTCCTCCTATCGTCCGACAATGATCGGCGATGCCACAGTTATCAACATCGACATTAGCCGCTTGCCGCGTCTCGACCAGTATCACGCGATGCTGACAGGTGATGACGTATCGTCGATGACCGGTGCAGACGTCAAGGGCGTCAGTTATATGGTGAGTTCTAGCCCTGCCCCAAACGCACAATCCGAGTTCGAACCTTCCGTTGCAAATCTTGGCGGGTTGTATCGCCGCCAAATCGATCGTGCGGTCGCTGAATTTCGCGGAGAAGGCCTTGCTCCCAGTTCGCCCGATGAATACAGCCAGCTCGTTGCGCCGGAAGTCATCGAAATTCGATTTCAGTATTTCGATGGCTCCGATTGGACTTCCAGTTGGAATTCTGAAGAAACGGGGTATTTCCCACTCGCTATTGAAATCACTTTGATCCTCGACCCACAGAGAGTCGATGACGCCGTGCGGCAGCAACCGCGCAGCCTTTCCGTCAAAGATATCCTGCAAATGCAAACCTACCGTACCGTCGTTCACTTGCCGTCCGCTGAAAAACCACCGGAGACGAGCGAGTGAACTTAAGAATTGATATTCAAAATCGTCGACGATCCATTCAACGACGAAATCCGAACCGCAACGGTTTGTTGTTGCTCGTGGTCTTAGTGACAATTGTGATGCTCAGCCTCGCTGCTTATACGTTTTCTTCGCTGATGATTGCAGAGGATAGCTCAAGCCGCCTTTTATCGAAACAAGTTCAATCGAAGTACTTGGTCGATTCCGGCGTGGACTACATCCGATTGTTCCTATCGGCGGATGAAGCGACGATCCGAGAAAAAGGCGGCATTTGGGACAATGCATTATCGATGCAAAGCATTGTTGTCGCTGTTGACCCAAATAACGTAGAGAATGTTGGACGATTTTCAGTGGTTGCTCCGGGCATGGATTCCGAGGGAATTCCTGGTGGTTTTCGTTATGGTTTGGTTGATGAGTCAACAAAAATCAATGTGAACACTTTGCCCTATGCGGATAATTGGGTGCCTGGAGGTGGGCGGCAACTGTTAATGGCTTTACCTAACATGACCGAAGAAATTGCCGATTCGATTTTAGATTGGGTCGATTCGGATGACGAAGCCCGCGAGTATGGATCTGAGACCTCTTACTATGCAGGACTTACGCCGGCGTACGCTGCCAAAAACGGACCGATGGACAGCATTGACGAATTGCTATTGATTAAGGGCGTTACCTCGCAAATGTTGTTTGGTGCAGACGGTAATCGAAATGGAATTATTGATTCGAGTGAACTCGCAGATTCCAGTGCACTCGATTCGGAAATGCTTTTGGGTTGGGGCAACTACCTGACCCTATACAGCAAGGAAACAAACCTAAACGCTGATGGACTAGCCCGCGTCAACCTGAACAATCCCGACCTCGAACAGCTTTACACGGATCTCCGTAGTGCGTTCAATGACGAATGGTCACGATTCATTATTCAATATCGAATCAGCGGACCCTACACGTTGAAAGAAGGCGAGGAAGAAGACGCCGTCACCGCCAATACACCTTTCGAATTGGATACGACCAAAGATGCCACTACGACTTTCACGCAAATCCTGGATCTGTTTGACTCATACACTACCGCCCCAGATCCAGAAGACAGCAGCAGCACGATCATTCTCAAATCTCCTTTGACAACGACGAATGCCGGACAAGTACTTCCAATTCTCATGACCAATGCGACGACGTTCGAAGGCGACGTAATTCCGGGCCGCATCAATGTGTTGCAAGCACCACGGAGAGTCCTGCAATCCGTTCCAGGAATGACGGATGAAATTCTAAGCCGAATCTTGCAAGTGCGCGAGTTCGAACTCGACGATCCATCGGGCGCTGATGCAAACCGAAAATTCGAGACTTGGTTGCTTGCGGAGAGCATCGTTGAGTTACCTACAATGCAAATCATGCTGCCGTTTCTGTGTGCCAGTGGCAGCGTTTATCAAGCGGAAGTCGTTGGGTATTTCAATGACGGGGTCGGCACCAGCCGCTCAGAAGTCATTATCGATACCACAGTCCCGATTCCTCGGATATTGTTTTGGCGCGACAAAAGCCACCTACAAAGCGGCTATTCTTTGGATATTCTGGGAGTAGAGTTGGTACAATAGGTAAATATTATGGCAAAACGAATCATTATTGAAATAGACGACCAAGTCCTGCGTTGCGGTGAAGCGACAACTGGAGTTGGCGGTTTGCAACTCGGCAATTTGTTCTTGATTGAATTGGATCATGAACTGGAATTGAGTAAGCAAGCAGTGGCCATCAAAGAGGCCCTCAATGCAAACGGAATCCAGCGCGGAGAAGTTGATTTCATCGTCAATCGACGTCATGTCGAAATGCGCGAACTTTCTGTCCCTCCTGTCCCCAACGATGAGCTTGCCGACCTGCTACGTTTCACCGCGAAAAGCGAGTTTGCCTCAGTAAACGACCAATGGAAATTGGACTTCATTCCACTTTCTGACGTTGAAGATCAAGCACGAAATATTTTGGCGGCGGCTTTGGCTCCAAACTGGCTAACCGCGATTGACGAAATTGTCAAACAATGCGGATTTCGACTCAAGCGAATTTTGTTACGCCCGTTTTGTGTTGTCAACGCTGTCAATTCGCATCTGGATACCGATCGGCCACTACTGATAGTTAGTCATGCGAATGGCAATCTTGAGATGCTCCTTGTAAACCAACGACTACTCCGAGCCAATCGTAGCGTATTGCTCAGCGGACACGGTTCTGATGAATTGAAACAAGAAATTCGCGGTGAATTGACTCGTACTCTAATGTCGGGAGCCCGAATCTTTGGCGGTCGTGCGATCGAAAACGTGATTCTACTCGGTGACGAAGACGAATGGAGTGAGACTCGCAAAGATCTTGGCGAAGACGTAACAGTAACAATTGCATCACACGAAAAAATCTTTGGTGATTCAATTTCTATAGCAGGCCATCATCCAGGTGGAATGATCAAGGACATGGCAGCGGTAGTCGGTGCCGCCCGCTCGTTAACGACCACAAACATTCCACAAGTGGATTTTGCAAACCCTCGCAAAAAGAAAGTGCGAGAGTTCGACCGCAAGAAGGCCTACCTTTGGTCTGGAGTTGCAGCCGCTAGTCTCCTTATCCTTGGTATTCTTGGCTGGTATATGCTTTCCAGTACTTACATCAGAATTCAAGCCGAAGAGAAAAAATTGAGCGATCTGCTTAAGATTACAGAACCAACGAACGGGCGACCAGGAGTCGCCCAAATCATTGGCGAAGTCGGTGAAATCGATCAATGGGAAAACAGCAATATCAACTGGCTCAACGAACTGGCGGAAGTGAGCAAACGCGTACTTTCGGCTGATGAAGTGATATTGAATTCGATTACCTTAGGAACTAAGGATGACAGTACATCTGTGGGCATAACTTGCGCAGTTAAATCTCGCGATGCGAGCACTGATATGCAAAGCCTTTTGGTCGCCCGCCCCT
>JAHEAM010000611.1 GCA_024642765.1 Planctomycetaceae bacterium | reverse complement strand
TTCACGTTGTAAAATATTTAAAACGGTTTGCAGGAACACGACAATCATTGGCCCAATCAAAATACCGATTGGTCCTAACGCAGTGACTCCACCCAAAACGCTCAATAGGGCGACCAACGGATGAATATTGGATTGACCGTGCAATACATAAGGCTTGATGAAATTGTCAACCATCGACACAACGGCGGAACCATAAATGGCCAAGCCAATCGCGGCACCCATTCGATTCTCGATGAAATAAAGCCATAGACTCGCCGGAACCCAAATTGCTGCTGCACCAAAAAAAGGAACCATTGCAAAGCAAACGGTTAACATCGTCAACAAGAATACATTGTCCAGGCCAGCGAAGTAAAAACCGATACCGGCCAACGCGCCCTGCGCCAACGCCGCCAATAGTGTCGCGACCACAACGGCACGACTCACGCGATCGAATTCATAGATGAGTTCTTGCTCGTGTTCTTCATCGAGTGGAGATAAATGCTTGAGGCCTTCGATCATCTTAGGGCCATCGAGCAAAAAGAAATACAAACTGATAATCATGATCACAATTCCGAATATCAATCGTCCGAGAAACGCGGTCGTTGCGCCGCCCAAGCTCAAGAGTTGTTCGCGAAGGAACAGAGCAGTTGATTTTTGGTACTTTTCGACCTCTTCAGGCGTCGGATTGGCCATCAGTTTCAACCACGTCCACGATTTGCCACCGCAATAGTTGGAACGAAACGAATCGAAAGCTCGAATTGAATCCCTTGAGACCTGCTCGATCGATACGTCTTCGACCTTTGCCTCCGGATGGTCTTCACCTTCGGTAGTTGTTGAGGTAGGGGTAGTCTCAGCAGCGTTTGAATTGTCAACTGTGATTTCATCAGGCGGAGATGATTCGGGTGTAAGCGGTGTATCGACGGACTCGTTTTCTTTCATTCGCTGAGCCGTATCTCGCAATTGTTCAATCTCAAACAAGAATTGAGACCAGTATTCTTCTTTCGTTGTTGATGCGAATACATTCAAGGCAGAGCCAAGCTTCAATTCAGCCGCTTCTTTTGGTAGTCGAGCAACATCAGCGAATCGTTGCGACGAGTTCCAAAGAGTTTTGATATGTGGCGATAACTCATCAGGGCCTTGCATACTTGCAACTTGATTGGAAACATCGATCAAATGCGATTCGACATCTCGCATTTCTTCAACAGCAGGAATCGTGAGCTTTAGTGAATCTCGCAATCGAAGGCCTTGAGCAACCATGGTCTCCGGAGTGAATCGTCGTAATGCTGTTTGCCCTTCGTTGGCCGCCAGCACAAACAGCAGCGTCAAGGGCGCGAGAACGAGTAACAGAATTGCAGAGGTCGTCAATAAAGCAGCGGTCTTGGCCCTATCCTTGCAAAGTTTTAGGAACCATACATGAAGCGGGCGAAAGATTACAACCAACAGGACTGCCATGAACAATGGCACAAGGAAGGTGGCCATCACGCGATAAAACATTACCGCCAACAATACGATGACTGCTACAAGCACCAAGAAATTGAAATATCGTGACACGCTGTTTATTCCTATTCGACAACACAGGTTTTTATCTCACAGTGTAACTCAACCTGGCTCCCAGTTGCGAGAGCAATGCGATTGCCAATGCGAGTCGCCAATTGCAGACAATCCCAAAACAAATCAATGGCTCTGTGTGGAGCGGTAAAAAACTATTCTCTAGAACTTGTTAACCATGAGAGTTCGCGTTAAATGCTCGGTGACGTGAGATAATTCCGAGCAGTGGTTCGTGAAGAAACGAGTTGCTGGCCAAAATACTTGATGTTTTCAATGACAAAGGCTTGTTGTCGCAATCGGTCACGCGTCCGCCTGCCTCCGTGACGAACAGAGCACCAGCAGCAAAATCCCATGGTGCAAGTCGAAACTCGAAGAATCCGCCGTAATGCCCAAGGCCCACGGCGATCAAGTCGAGAGACGCTGCGCCAAATCGCCGAATGCCTTGGATGTTTTCTGTAAAAAGATCACCGATCGTCGCCAATGTGGCGCGCATCATGGCGCCGCGATCATAGTAGAATCCCGTCGCAATCATCGATTGCGAAAGACTTCGGTTGCCATTTACCATTACCTGTTGAGCATTACACCAAGCCCCCTGCCCCGCCCCAGCCATGTACCAACTCTTTGATACGGGGTTATAGACAACACCCAATTTCGGAACGCCGTGCTCCCACAGCCCAATCGAAATTGCAAAATGTGATATGCCGTGAGCGAAATTGTTGGTGCCGTCGAGGGGATCGATCACCCAAATGCGATGAGGTCCCGTAAGGTCAGTCAATGAAAAATTTTCTTC
>JAHEAM010000610.1 GCA_024642765.1 Planctomycetaceae bacterium | reverse complement strand
CTTTCGGGACGGCCCCTTTTCAATCGCAGCTGTGAAGTCGTCAATCGTTTGTATCAAAAAATCGGCAATCAAAAGCCAATAATTGGTGTTGGCGGGATTTTTGATGGGGAAGATGCGTGGCAGATGATTACCAATGGTGCGTCTTTGATCGAACTCTACACTGGGTTCATTTACGGCGGCCCACGAATCGTTCGTCATATCAATCAGACGTTAATCGCAAAGCTAGATGAACATGGATTCAGAAATATTTCAGAAGCGGTTGGATTCGCCCAACGCTAAATTCTTAACTTAGAAATTGAGTAGATGAAAAACGTAGAGTGGAGTTACCACCGACCAGGCTGAAAGACATGCGTTAAAACGCAAGAGTTTCTTGCGAATGAATGTATCGTTCCGGCAGAACAGGTGAATGCGAAAAAGAAACCGATCGACGCTGACGGCGCCCTCAAGCTTGCACGAAGAGTGAAAAAAATTGTTGCTACCAAAGGCAAGAAACTAATTGAAATAGAAATCACACCAGATACACCTAGTGATGATGAAATCCGGTTGCTGATTGTCGGTCCCAGCGGAAAACTTCGTGCTCCAACGCTACGAGTCGGCAATACGCTGCTCGTAGGATTTGACGAATCAATGTACAAGTTAAACTAAATATTTCGGCGATTGCTTGCCAAACGCGAAATTGTTCTTGACGGGATTGCGAATTGGATTGTCAAAAAAATAGCCGCAGAATACTGCGGCTATTTAAGATTTCTCGATTGAATCCAACTGCGGACAAATGTCCGTCTTAGACGCTGAATGAATTACCGCAACCGCAGCTTTTCTTTGCGTTCGGGTTGAGGAACTGGAATCCGCGTTTGTCAAGATCTTCGTAATAATCCACTGAGGTCCCGTCCAGGAACAAGGCGCTCTTGCGGTCGACGACAACGTTGACGCCGTGCTGGGCGACTTTGGTGTCGTTTGCCTCGTCGTAATCCGTCGCAATATTCAAACTGTAGTTAAAACCACTACAGCCGCCGCCAACAACAGCAACTCGCAACATTGCTTCCTCTCCATGGCCACCGTCCACAATGAATTTTTGAACCTCTTTTGCGGCTCGTTCAGTTAACATGATCGACATCAATTCTTTCTCCTTTTGGTCCAGCCAAATTTTTCTAACGCCTAATGCCTCAGGATGCTACTTGAACATCAAGGCTCGTTTTTTGTGCTTGTCCTCGTCACGTATGGACGTGGCTTCTTAGTCATTTTCGACGAACGTCGCGATTTGTCTATAGGTAAATCAATGCAATCGGCCCAGAGCGAGGGATTTTTACAGTTTGACACTCATAAAATCCTTGTCTACAAAGCCTATTGCGAGGTAGTCACGACTTCGCTCCAGCAGGATTCAAGCCATAAAAGCTCTTGAGCGATGCCTTCGCTAAGGCAGGTCGGTCGCATCGCTTCGGGCAAGACCGTCCAGGCGTAAGTCTCAACCTCCCAATCAACATTTGGACGTGCGGCAAGCAAGCGAATGGTTTCAACAATTGCTTCTTGCGATGTCAACAAGCCGTCCGGGAGTTCAGCTACAAAAATTGGCACATGAAAGTGAATTCCCCATGTCCCGGCATACGGTTGTGTGGCCAATGCGATCGGCAAGTCGTCGTGAAGCACATTTCCCCGAATCTTAGTTTGGTGTAGGTATCGTGGCTCCACAAACGAACTCAGTCGCCTAGCCAACTTAGGCGAAACATTAGGCTGATCGAAATCGGCAATCAAGGCTGACGATACTTGGACTTTTGCGACTTCAATTTTAAGCTCGTCAAACCTTGCGCAAACCTTTTCAATGTTCTCAAACATTACGGCCGCATGGCAAACGTCGAAACAAACAGCAATATGCCGTTGAACTTGCGAGCGACTTGAATCATCAAGCTGTTGGAGCCAGTTTTCGAAAAATCGTGCCAATTCGGAGTTGTCACCAAAAAAACATCCCGGTTCTGCCTCAATACAAAGCCGCACACAAAATCCAGTTCGTTCTTCGAGTTTCGTCACATGCTGCGCGAACATCAATAAATTAGCTTGGCAAAGCTCGAGGAAATCCTTGGAACCATTTTGTTTCCCCCAGCCAAAGGGCAATGTGGAAATGGTTCCGAATTGCTGGTCCTTGCTAGATAATCCGTGCAATACATCTGCCAAACCGATTGTATACTCCAAGCGACTGCTTTCAGCCCACGTCGGTAAATACACATCATGCTTGACAACCGGCTGATGGAAGTCGCCTTGAGGGAATCCATTCAAGGTACCGGTCGAAAGATTGTGTTCTCGCATCCAATTGGCAAATCGCGCTGTCTC
>JAHEAM010000609.1 GCA_024642765.1 Planctomycetaceae bacterium | reverse complement strand
AGGAACGGGCAGATTGCAAGCGCAGTCTGGTGACTTCTCGAATTTGGATTATCTGATGAAAAGTTCCTCGATCGCTGTAAACCTGCAGCCCAACGACGAAGGACGAATCAGCATCGACCGCCAGACATTTGGCGGGCATACCCATTTCACAGTTGTTGCGATTGACCATTTTGCAATGGTTCAGCGCTCTGTTACTCTTGAACCCACCGCGTTGGCCCATCGCGATTTGCGACTCGACCGAGCTTTGGACGCTAACAACCCGGTGGCCCAACGCAAAGCGGTCGAAATCGTTCCAGCCGACCAAAAATTTGAAGTTGCTGATATTTTAACAGCCAAGTTCAAAGCCTATTTAGATCTGACGAGCGTGTTCGGATTCTATGAAGGAGTCGCACCCGAAAGTGGAATCGCTGAGTGGCGATTTTTGCTCGAGTGGCCCAATTTGAAAGAAGACGAACGGCTTGAGAAATACGCAAAGTACTCATGCCATGAGCTTAATTTTTATCTTTGGAAGAAGGACCGCGATTTCTTTGACAAACATATTCGCCCGTTCCTCGACAACAAGTTTCAAAAGACGTTTCTCGATCGTTGGCTATTGCAAGAAGATCTTTCCGCCTATTTGGAACCCATGGCGTTTGCTCAACTCAATGCGTTCGAAAAAATCTTGCTCACACGACGAGACGAAAGCCGACGCGCTGACATTCTTCGATTCCTCCACGATAGTCGTGAACTCATCCCGCTCAACCAAGAGCGACTTGACTATCTATTTGATGCTGCGATTGTCAGTTCAAATCTCGATGACAACGGTGAAGTCGACAAACTCGGTGCGATCGAACAAATGAAAGAAAAGTCGCAAAACGGAAATTTGCCTGCATTCGGAAGGCAATATCTTCCTGCACCACAATCGGAAGCAGTAGTGTCCGGTGAAGGCCGTGCAACAAAAGACGCACTTGCCAAATCCAACCGCTCAGGATTGAAAGCCGATTTTAAGGAGATGCCCGGTGAGGCGAAGAAACCCGCCAAGAAAACGGAGTCACTCGCTCGACGGGAATTGGCAATGGAATATGAAACGCAAGCAATGGGCGAGCAACTCAACGAACAGCACTTTGGCTTTGGCGGCAGAGACTTCACTGCCGATCGCGGCATCGCGCCTAAGTTTTTTCAACAAGTTGCGCCTACTGAAGAGTGGGTTGAAACCAATTATTACCGTGTCCGCCCCGAATCGTCCACACAGGATTTAGTTGTGATCAATGCATTCTGGAGCGATTGGGCGACCAATGGCAAGCAAGTTTCTTTTTTAAGTCCAAACTTTGCCGAGGCATCCAATAATCTTCACGAAATATTGTTGGCATTGGCTGTGTTAGATCTGCCAATCAAAGCCGAAGATGCCAAAACAGAGTTTGTTGAAGATTCATTGAATTGGTCAGCTCCGTCAGCTGCGATCATGTTGCATCAACAGATTCGCCCTACTCCACCATCACAAGGCAACACGTCGATCCTAGTCAGTGAAAATTATTTCCAAAAGAACGACCGTTATCGTGTGGAAAACAATCTGCAATTCGACAAATTCGTCAGTGGGAAATTTTCAACACACACTCTTTACGGCGGACAAGTCGTAATCACGAATCCAACTTCGACCCCTCGAGTCGTCGAACTTTTGCTACAAGTTCCCGAAGGCGCTATTGCAACCAGCAACTCCCAAGAAACGCGATCGATCAAAATGCTGTTGGCTGCATTCAGTTCGCAAAGTTTCGAATACTATTTTTATTTTCCAGCTGCTGGCAACTACAAACACTTCCCTGCTCACGTTGCCGACTCGAAAAACATCCTTGCAGCAGCTCAAAACACGACCTTTGAAGTCACTGATGAACCGGCTCTGCAAGACCGCCAAAGCTGGAATTTCATTTCGCAGCATGGTTCTGAAGATGATGTCATCAAATTTCTTAACACCGAAAATCTACAAAAAATTGCTCTCGAGAAGATCGCGTTTCGCATGAAGGAGAAAGTGTTCTTCACGAAAACCATCGGAATCCTACGCAATCGCTGTAGCTACAACCACACACTTTGGTCCTTCAGTCTAAAACACAACGATCCGACCAGCATTGCTGAATTCCTCAAGAACGAACCTGAAATTGTAGGCCGCGCAGGAGGTTTCCTGAAATCACAATTGTTGAATTTCGATCTTGCCGAAACAAATGGCTATGAACATCGCGAATACTGGCCGTTGATCAACATTCGTGCACATCAAGTCCGCAAGGATCGCGAAATCCTCAACGATCGTATTCATTGGCAATACCATCGATTGCTGAATTACCTTGCGTTCAAGTCACA
>JAHEAM010000608.1 GCA_024642765.1 Planctomycetaceae bacterium | reverse complement strand
TCGGCAGTTACCACTGGAATATACTTGCCTTCAACTATCGTTTTTGAGTTGAGCGAGGTTCACCTCGGATAGCTACTGCGAAGCCGCCTATCAACGCAAATTTGATTCCTTCCGTTGTGAGAAGGTCAGACAAATCGCTAGGCGTACTCAAGGTGAGATTGTTACTCATTCAAGTGGCAAAGTACCTATCTTTCTCATCGTTGAGACCTTTTTTTCTAGCGGACAATTTCTATTCCCATTTAGAACAGAGCATTCGATTCCAACCCGTCGAATCATCCCGCAACAATAATGTGAATCCCATTATGCTGAAGTAAGCGTCTAGCGCTTCCTGTTGGCTTATTGCCTGCAATCTCATCCGGATTTGTGATTCGATTAGTTCTTGAGCTTTTTTCCAATTCAATGAGTTGAACATGATATCCCACGAGCAAACTGTTACACGACCGAGTGATCATCAAATTGTAACAAAGGCTGAGCTGTTTGATGAAAATCGTGAATCAAATTCGCAAGATCGAAGAAATTTTCAATTTTTCGATTTCAGCACTACTTAGTAGAATCACTGACCTATGTGGGCGACGACATTCGCGCGTGTTACGGGTTGGATGACGCCGCGCTCGGTGATAATGCCGCGGATGAGATCGGCTGGCGTGACGTCGAAGGCTGGATTGTAAACGGCGATCCCGAGTGGTGCTGTGCGTTTCCCAAATGCCTCTGTAATTTCCGCTTCGCCCCGTTGTTCGATAGGAATCTCGTCGCCGCTTTCGATCGACAGATCAAACGTGCTGCTTGGGGCGGCGATATAAAACGGGATGTTGTGGGCGTTGGCTAGGACGGCGAGGCCATACGTTCCGATCTTGTTGGCCGAGTCACCATTCGCGGCGATGCGGTCGGCACCCGTGATGACCGCTTGAACGCGACCCTCACGCATAACCTGAGCTGCCATCGAATCACAAATCAACGTTGCCCGAATTCCGCGCTGTTGCAATTCCCAAGCTGTAAGGCGGGCGCCTTGCAACAATGGCCGCGTTTCGTCGACGAATACATGCAGTTGACGCCCAAGGTCTTGAGCTGTGAAGAACACGCTGAGTGCCGTTCCGTATTCGGCAGTCGCCAAACCACCGGCGTTGCAATGTGTCAGGACGCTTTCAACGCCATCGAGCAGCGTCACCCCATGGCGACCGATGGCTCGGCACATTTGGCGATCTTCGTCGTGGATCGCTTTCGCTTCCTGCAACAAGCCCTCCAGTTTTTGTTCGGCGGACATCGCACGCGGCGCGGACCACAGTTCGGTTGCACGAGCACGCATGCGATCTAACGCCCAGAATAAATTGACGGCCGTTGGGCGACTGGTTGCAAGGTAATCGCACGCTTGCAGGACGTCATCGAGCGTTGCGGTTCCACGGTCACGAGTGATGGTTCCTGTTGCCAGAACAACGCCATAGGCAGCAGAGATTCCGATGGCCGGCGCACCGCGGACTTGAAGTCTCTTGATGGCATCCCACAACGAATGAACATCACGACATTCGATTTCAACTAGTTGCCCAGGCAGCTGGGTTTGGTCGATCATACGCAACAACCCGTTGGATGCGCTGCCATGCCAAGTCATGGTCTCCGTTGCCATGCATTCCTCAATATCGTTTTTTTCAGTTATTCAATTTCGCTGTTGTTCAACGTCACTGTTATTCAAGGTCACCGTCGATCTCTTCATCCCATTCATCGGCGTTGGAACGCATCTCCAATTCATGTTGGGCCATGCCCAGATCGGTTTCTTTCGCGCGGCTGCCCGGCTCGCTGGTTTGTTTGCGTTGTTCCATGATGACTCGGATAGGAATTTCTCCGAATTCCAGTCCATCTCGCAGCGAGTTAAGCAGGTAGCGCCGGTAGGTCTTTGGAAATAGGTCGGGATCGTTGCATTTGATCACGATGGTTGGAGGTTGGGTATCGATTTGAGTCGCATAGAAAATTTTTGCCCTGCGGCCGCCGATCATAGGAGGTGCTTGTCGATCCAAGGCTTCCTTCACCAGTCGATTCAATTCACCCGTTGTGACACGAACTCGTGACTGTTTGAAAATCATGCGCGCGTGATCAAGGAGTTTCTTGATATTCCGTCCATCTTGGCCCGTGATGAACGCGATGGGCACGTAGTTCATCGTTGCGAATTGTTCACGAAGGTATTCACCCCATCTTTCCGTAGGCATATGTTCCGACATCTTGTCCCATTTGTTGACGACAAAAATGCAGGGCTTGTAGTTGTCCTCGATGTAGTTGCAAAGTTGTCGATCGACCTTGCTTATTCGCTGGCTGCAGTCGAAAAACATGAGCGTTACGTCCGCG
>JAHEAM010000151.1 GCA_024642765.1 Planctomycetaceae bacterium | reverse complement strand
GTCCATAACTCGTCCAGAAGCCGGATTTCGTGTCATGTGGTGACCGACGATGCGGTTCAGTCCCAGGTCTTCAAATCCAAAGCGAATCACACGCTGAACTGCCTCGCTGGCGACGCCTTTCCCCCAGTGTTCGCGGGCGACCCAATATCCAATTTCGGCCCAATGATTTTCAGTGCAAATCTCGAGTCCAATAGCTCCGATCAACTCGCCCGTATGTTCCCAGCAGATTGCGAAAACGGCCGCGCGGCCTTGTTGCCAAGTTTCTTCGTGCGTTGCCAACCACAACTGTGCGTTTTCAATCGAATATGGAAAGTCGATAGATCGCGTATTCGCGGCGATTTCACGGTCGTTTACCAATCGGAAAACATCGCCAGCATCTTCCGGAAAAAAGGGGCGTAATAGACAGCGCGCTGTCTGCAATGTCGGTCGGGGCTGCGGGGCTGGCAGAAAATCGTTGCTCATTCGTTTCTTGCTTTTGTACGCATTCGTTAAAGTCAACTACTCTTTTGCCTATTGTAACGGATGGGCAGGTTTTGTCGTTTGTCCTTGGTCCTTAATTGAGCATTCTGATGATCGAAGCCAAAATCTCTTTGCGCTTTGTGCGAAACGGTAACCTATTTTTCAGCAATCGAAAGTCAAAAAGCGATTTCCAATTTACGTTTGCAATATCGTTACCCACAAAACCCCAAAAAATATCATGGATTTTCTTAACCAATTCTTCGAGAACGTTTTCCAGCAGTCCGGTAATTTCCTGACGCCTCAGCAAACGACTGAGAAGGCCAGTAAAGACTTGTCGAGACATCTCGAAAAGTCATATTATGGCGACTTCCAGCTTACGGATGCCGTGCGTCCCGGTTTGGATTTGAAAATCACACCAGTTCAAGGCTACCGTCATGATGTTTATGTCGACGAAGAATCGGGGGCCAAGGTCCCTGTGATCATGGCAGCGGCGTCAAAAGAAATATTATTTTCTGTTTTCATGCAGTTGGTCAATCGCTTGGGCCCATCGGTCGATGTTGTTTTGGAAACAAGTCACAATCACGACACGACAGGTCATATCGATCTTTACCGCGAACAAATCGATATGCCTGTTTTGACGAGCACACTGTGGGAATACGAAAACCTATTGACCAATGATGGTTGCACGGGGATTGCTGTCCTCAATCCTAAAACGCCCCAAGAAGTTCAATTCGATGAACACAAATTGCTGATCATGTACGGCAGTCCGCTAGAGCCGTTTGAACACATTTTGGAACAAAACGGCATTTACTGTAACGAAAACATTCGCTTCATTACCGAATCGGAACACGTTCACTCGTCGAGTGAGGCGATGTTCCAAACATTCGAATGTCTGCAAACCGAACTAGGCTTAGACTCCCAATCAGGTGCCGGTCGCCAAGAAGAAGACTTCGACGGCGAATTGCTCTAACGTAAATTCTCAGCACAGAATTCATTAGTAAAAAAGCAACTCCGCTGCAGATCAAAAAGGTGATTGCCGGATGCATCAGTGTGTTGTTGAACTACTGAATGAACGAAACTGGATTTGCCGGCATTTGAATCGCGGAGCGAAATTATTTGATAGCCCGGGCTGCGAACCCTTGAAAACCCAAAACAAAAATCTTTGTATTTGGGTTTGCCACCCGACCCCATGAACTCCAAATAGTTTAGACGCACAAGGCTTACTTCTCAATTTAACTAGCTTGATTTCTGACCCGTTTCACTTGCTGCATTAGGCCAAGCCTGATTTCAACTCAGAGATATCGCCCTACCTACCAATTCGGCCCTTGACACCTATGTTCTGTACTTGACACCTATGTTCTGTATATGACACCTTTGTGCTGTACACAATGATCAGCGCCCCATAGAGGCTGGGATCGCGCGTTACCCTAATTGCTCGCCGTTGATTCGTCCGGGAAATGCGTCACCTAGCCCTCCAAAAAACAAATCTCGTCCCGATTGCCCAAGCATATGATCTACCGTTAGATCGTCCCAAACCGTGACTTCTTTGCGCAGTGAATAGAAAGAGCTGGTCTGAATGGTTAGTGCGCGCGAAAGATAGCTAAGGTTGGAATTCCATAAGGCTTGAATCGATCGCCATGCGGCGACTTGTTGATCGAAGGCGGTGCTTCCACCGATCAGGAGATCATCATTACTTTGACCAAACAACCAATCGATGCCTTGTCCGCCAATCAGAATATCTAAGCCTTGACCACCAAATAGCCAGTCTTCTCCAGCAGATCCAACTAAGACATCGTTCCCTTGATTTCCAAAGAGTCGGTCGTCGCCTTCATCACCAACTAACAGGTCATCTGACTTGCCACCGACAAGCAAGTCATTGCCCGATCCACCGTGAAACTCGGCGACCCACGGGTTGCTCGCATTGCTCTCCATAACGACTCGATCGTCACCATCTCCCGCAAAGACAATGACTGTCTCGCCGTTCCGATAAAATTGCTTGGACACTTGCCCATTGAACTTGGTGACGACGTAAACATTGTTCCCAACAACCTGCCGACCGATACGAAAAACATCGTCGCCGCGGGTACCTACCAGGACGATTCCACCATTTCCAGGTCCTTCGTCAAATGTATTGTTTCCTGTACCGCCGTTTAGCAAATCGTCTCCCTCCTCGCCGAACAAATTGTCATCGCCATCATTGCCGTTGATAACGTCATTGCCCGCGCCACCGAACAGGTCGTCATTGCCGGCATTTCCATTGATGGTGTCGTCTCCTTTTTCACCGAAAATCTTGTCGTTTCCAGTTCCTCCGTTCAGCGTGTCATTGCCACCATTGGCACTGTTGACGCCGTCGTCTCCATGAATTTCATCATCTCCATCGCCGCCGTTAATTAAGTCATCTCCGGATTGACCAAATAGGCGGTCGTTTCCAGCGCCCCCCGCAATCGTATCGCTTCCAGCCGAACCGAAAATCAAGTCGTCTCCGCTTCCACCGAGCAAAACATCGTCACCCTCGCCCCCAATAATAATATCGTTTCCTCCGGAGCCTTTGATAGTGTCGTTCCCTTCGCGACCCTGCACAGTAACTTTGATTGCCAACTGTGAAATGTCGAAAGCACTCAAGGCCGTCAAGTCAATCAAATCGTCATTTATGCCCCCCTCTAATAACAGCTCTTCAATATTGCTTACGCGTGCAAGCCCAGAAGTATTTGGAAACTGAATTGAGACAATGAGTTCATTGGTTGCATTATCGCGATCGGCAGTGATCGTTCTCGGTTCGATAAATCCTGAAAAGAACGCCTTATCCACGCCGCCAATACCGCCATCCAAGATATCCAGGGGAAAGATTCGCATTGAGTCGTTTCCGGCGCCGCCTTCAACAAGATCCGGCTCATTATCGTTGGATGCCTCCAAAATGTCTTGGCCATTTCCGCCCACCAAATGATCAAGTCCTCTGCCATCCAAAATTTTGTCGTCGCCATCTTCTCCAAAAAGTTGATCGTTGCCGTCGTCACCAATCAATTCGTCATTGTCGTTCCCGCCGTGCAAGACATCAGCGCCGACGTCGCCATCCAGTTTGTCATTGCCCTCGTCGCCAAACATCAGATCATTTCCAGCTGCACCGCGCAAATCATCATTCCCATTTCCGCCATGCATTTCGTCGTTCGATGAATTGCCTATCAATAAGTCATCACCATCATCTCCGAATAGAATGTTGGGACCTGGACCACCTATGATTTTGTCGTCTCCTTCGTCTCCGTGAATTGTGTCTCGAATCGCAGTCCCTGTAATTTCATCTCCACCTGATCCACCTGAAATAGTCGATTTAATGATTCCAAACGAATTCAGGAATGGCAGCGTTAGGTTAGAAAGGTCGATGACGTCGGCTGCTACCCCGCCGTTGGTATTCAGAATTTCAATTTCTTTAGCTTGAATTCTATTGACCAATGAAAGTCGAGCACGTTCAAACGATTGCATTGCGAAATCGTCAACATTAGTTACGACCTGAATCAAAAGACCGAAGGTCTTATTGGTAGTGAAGTTCAACGTGTCTGAACCGGCTCCACCGAAAAAAAGGTTGTTTCCCAATTCATCAGCAAGTACATCGTTGCCGTTTCCGCCGCGGAGTATGTCATCTCCGTCGCCGCCGTTTAGCGAATCAGCACCATCACCACCATCCAGGACATCGTTTTCTTGGTCACCTCGTAAAATATCATTATTCTCGCCTCCATCAAGTTGATCGTCGCCACGTCCTCCGACCAACACATCGTTGCCTTGTCGTCCAAAAAGTCTGTCATTTCCGTCATTACCATTGAGCGTGTCACCGCCATCGCCCCCGTCGAGCAGATCGTTCCCTTTGTCGCCGAACAGAATGTCTTTGCCGCTACCGCCAAAGAGGCTATCGTTTTTCAGCCCACCAGACAGAGTGTCATTGCCGGGACCGCCCAGCAATCGCACATTTCGCGCGAACGCAGTGCCAACTTCAAAATTCCCGTTGCCGGCGCTCACGATATCATCTCCACCTTGGGCATCAATCGTCGTTAACTCAATTCCGACAAGCGTAATGTTCCCTTCGATGTCATCATTTAAATTGATACCTAAGGTCCCCAAATGAATAATATCGACAGCATTGGTTCCAAAAATATTGAGTTGATCGAATCCCGACTGGCCGTTGATCGAGAACTTGATTTCGCGGGTCGCGCCAAATCGGCCGAGAAAATCGAAATTGCCTGGGCGTTGATCAATGGTAATCGCATCTCGACCAGCCCCGCTGTTGATTATGATTTTTCCGATATTGGGCGGTGTGCTACTAAACAGAGGTGTCCCATTGATAACAATTCCTGTTGTCGGCGTGTTGGTCAAGACGATTGCGTCATCTGCCGAATCGCCTGTTATCGTTAGCTCGCTGAAGCCTTGTTGCAAATTGAAACTCAGCGAAGTCGTTAAAGCCAGCAAGGTTCGCGATTCAAGTTGGGCATAGATAATTCTATCATTTCGAGCATTTTGGCGTGAACGTTTCTTTGGCATGGCGCGGTGATTCATGATCTTAAAATCTTTAGTCGATCGTCGAATAGGATTAAATTGAAACGCAGGTGATTTTGTCCGATACATTGTAATTAAGGATTTTGCGATTGAAAACACGCTGACTAGCCAGCGATAATAAAGTCATAGACGACGTCACTCAGATTTCGAAAGATTTGGAAACCGAAGCACCGCAGCCGGCTTGGTGCCGTTGGTTTACAAAGAGTTACGCCGACTGGCCAATCGAAAAATGACGATGGTGCTGATGGATTGGCTCTCGTCTTCCAGGCGAAAGACAACCACTTTGTAGCTACGGGCAGTGGCATCGGATATCAGGGGATGTCTCCTTCAATCGCCATCGAGTTCGACACCTATCAGAACAGCGATGACAACAAGGATCCGGTTGAGGACCATGTAGGACTCCGCACTAACGGCGACCCCATCCTCACAGACTCGGACTATGTGGAAGTCGGAAACCTCGAAGATGGTGAATATTTTCCGATCACATTCGAGTGGAATGCCAGTCATAAGACCTTCAATTTGACACTCAACGGGAAGCAGATCTTCAAAGATAAACCGCTTCCAAAAAATGAATTGTCGAGTGAGCAGGTGTTTTTCGGCTTCACTGCGGCCACTGGGCTCTGTTCGAACCTGCATAAAGTTCGATCGATTTCTCATGTTGTCGTTATCGAAAAAGAAGTACAGGACCGCGGAGAAGACTTCAGCAGGCGGAAATAGGACCCCCGGTGAACCTATTCACAGAGGCACCGACAAACTACCATTATTTATTCGTCACTCCTGGTAGATTCACAAGCGTGACCATGTTTTTGATCACGCTCGCCTACTGGCGTTTACGTCCAAAACCTTAACAAAAGCAAAATTCAAAAATCACGGTTTTTGCCGCATGGATCGTGCCGTGACCCACTTGGGGTGAGTCACGGCAGTTTGAGCTTTGAGACCGTTTTGAGCCTTTTTTCGTGTTAGAACGCGCGGAGGTGGGTCACGGGAGGCGGTTCATACTTTGGCACCCGTATACTCATTGACGTTGGGCCGCTCGTAAGTGAATCGTGTGATGCACTCTCCGATCACCAGATTGAAGAATCCAATCACGATCCGCAACATAGAGAACGTCCAGTTCCACTGACTCAAAATTGGACCCGCGAGGATCAGGCCGATACTCAGAATCGTGACATACTTCGAGAACTTCGCCCTTTCCAACGAATTGCAATGAAGCCAATTCGTTGACCAATCAATGATTGGCTGCCACCGCTCAAAATGATAGGCCAGCAAAAAAATATTGGTTGACAAGAAAATCATGATCACCCTCGGCGTTCCCTTCCACCCCATGGAGACGGTCACCAACAGGATGTTCAGCAGAAGCGGCACCATCATGATTGCGCCGAGCACGCGTGTTTGCTTGGCCAGAAGGCACAGACCGATCAACGCCTCGGACCAGGCAATGAACCTTGCAAACATGCCCAAGCCATAAACCGCGAGTTCCTCTTCCAGCCAAATGGGCCCCATGACGCCTGGAAACGGCATCAGTTTCGACAGCCCGCCCCCAACAAAAATCAGACCCAGACACCAGGCTGCACCCAACTCGGCGACCATCATCGACCGCGCACCGCGAATCTGCAAATCCGGATTGGCAACCGAATATGCTGCGAGTCCGATCAATATTCAAATTGGAATACATACAAAAATCGAGACCAGTGCCACCATTGAAGCTGCTCCATTGCGAAGTTCAGGAATATTACCATGCACTGCAGGTGCAGTTACTCTTGGATTGGATCAGAAGTTTCATTGGAAGATCAAAGATGGCAAGAGCTTCGGTCCCAATCCTGCCGAAGCTGTTGAATCGAGCCGGCCAGCCGTTCGACTTCAAGAACCTCCAAGATTGTAAGGTGTTTTTGGCCAACAAGAGTATCCAAAGAGTTCCGAACTGACGTAAGCGTTCCAGCCTAAAACTCCCCGAAATCAGTCCGAGTTATAGCGGTTGCAAAAAGCTACTTACGATTTTGTTCCATGCAGTCGTTTTGAGGGGCAGAGCCTAGCGACGCTGCTCTAGCCGAAAATGGAAAAATCGCGATAATTATAAGCATGTTTCTCAAGTTCGGAAGTCAATCGATGATTTGTGTTAGTCTACTTTGTCCTACACGGACCCAATTCTTTAGCGCTGTGGATCGCTATTCCGCAGGTCACTTATAGCTGCCCGGACCAATACAGCTATTCACTTTTCTTTGGGTTGATATTTCGCCCAAACCTCGATTTCTCAAAGCGCATTCTATTTAGGCAAATACCATGAAAGATATTCTGGAACAAAAATTATCGCGGTTCGAATACCTTGAAAAACAAATGTCGGATCCTGAAGTCCTAACCAACTCAACGAAAATGGCGGCAGCAGCTCGTGAACACGGAAGTCTTGCTCGTATGGCCGGCAAGTATCGAAGGTTCAAGGACCTTGTCCATCAAATTCAAGAAGTTCGGCCAATGCTCGATAGCGCTGATGCTGACGAACGCGAAATGGCAGAAGAAGAACTCACAACTCTCGTCGCAAAACGCGAAGAATTATGGGATGAATTGTTGACGATGACGATTGGTGGTGAAGACGCTAATCGAAGTCGTTGCGTGCTTGAAATCCGGGCGGGCACTGGCGGTGAGGAAGCCGCTCTGTTTGCTAGTGATCTGTTCGAAATGTACAAGCGATATTCCGATATCAAGGGCTGGAAGCTCTCGGTCTTGGAGGCAAGCCCGTCAGACATGGGAGGCTATCGCGAGATCACCGCTACGATCGAAGGCGAAGGCTGCTATCGCGAACTGCAATACGAGAGCGGTGGGCATCGAGTGCAGCGAGTTCCTGACACGGAGACCAAGGGGCGTATTCATACGTCGGCTGCCACAGTCGCTGTATTGCCAGAACCAGAGGATGTTGAGGTCGAACTCAATCCAGCGGATTACGAAGTCGAACGCTATTGTGCGAGCAGTGGAGCTGGTGGTCAGCACGTCAATCGAACCGCGTCAGCAATTCGGATTACTCATCATCCGACTGGAGTTGTCGTGCGTTGTATTGACGAACGCAGCCAACACAATAACTTGATCAAGGCGATGAGGATTCTGAAGTCACGCGTCTACGACTTTTTTCAACAGAAAGAAGCTCGAGAGCGCGCAGCGACTCGCAAAAGCTTGGTTGGTTCTGGCGATCGAAGCCAGCGCATTCGCACTTATAATTTTCCAGATAATCGTGTTTCCGACCATCGAATCAATCTGACAATCTACAAGTTGGATCAGGTGATGTTAGGTAATTTGGATTTGGTGATTGGCGAATTGATCGATCATGACCGGCAAACTTTGCGCGAAGCGATGGGCGCGTTGGATTGAGCCACCCGAGTCACTCAACATTCACTGGACAAACTTCGTGTTTGCTTTTTTGACAGCAACCAGTACTTGATTCGAAATCGATAACAAATGGTCCAAACCCCAATTGGCTGCGATGAGCGAAACTGAAAATCAGGCTTGGACAATTCAACGACTGTTGACGTGGACG
>JAHEAM010000150.1 GCA_024642765.1 Planctomycetaceae bacterium | reverse complement strand
CCTTGCGCGCAATCCCATGCACTCTGGCATTTTGAATCAGCGTTGCAAGGTATGGGTAGAAATAATGCATGGCAAATCGAATCAAGCTGACGAGTATTTCACAAGAACAGTGTTTGGGGACGCAACTATCCGAATTCTAGGCGTTTTGGTGGTCTTGTGTCGAGACAAACTTAAGTGACCCTGCCATACAATCAAAAATTTCGTCAAAATTTGCCTCACTTGCCAAACCCGAAACGCCGATAGACGAATGAAGAGAATCAACTTGGCACAATTTTAGGTACGAACGCGATGAAAGTTACAACTACTCGATTCGACGAAATCCAAGTCGAGCCTGACGACATTTTGTTTTTCCGAAATGGCGTTTTTGGGTTCGAACATTGTCGCCATTGGGTTTTGCTGGCAGATGGGAACAATCAGGCGGTGGCTTGGTTGCAAAGTATTCAGAAGCCTGAAATCGCGTTGCCTGTTGTTTCGCCACGAAAGTTTGTCAAGAACTACCGCATCCGCCTGGATGCTATAGATCTTGAGAGTCTGATCATCGAAGGGACCGAACAAGCCTTCGTTTTGGCCGTCGTCGGACGTGATCAGGAAACATTAACGCTAAATTTGCGTGCCCCAATCGTCATCAATCTTGACCGTCGCCTGGGTGCTCAATTCGTCACGACTGACAGTCAACCCATTCAATACGAATTGACGACGCTGCCAATGGCACAACGCCGCTCCGCATGATCCGCGTTTTCGATCTATTCGCGCAAGTTCATCCGTACTCAAAACGGTACACGCCATAGAATCGAACTCTTGAGTTTTTTGTTTTCTTTTCGGTTGTGCCTTTCCGATAGCACAACTGTCGTCTCAGTTTTAACCTGTAGTTTTCGAACTGCACCGAATTGCTTTTACCATGGCCAGAATGGCTCTGGCAAAGGCACTTTCAACATTGGGCGATTGTGATAGCGAAATTTCTAGAGACTTGCGAGCATCTTGTATTTGCAAGTTTTCTGGGGCCGAATCCTTACATTCAACTGTAATGATCACAAATTCTAATTGAAAATCAATTTACAACTTAAGATTCGACTATCAGTCGGAGGACTTGGCCATGCTTGTACTATCACGACACCGCGACGAAAGCATTATGATTGGCGATGATGTAATGATTACCATCGTTGACATTCGCGGCGACAAGGTCCGATTGGGCATCGACGCTCCTGCTGAAATTCCCGTTCATCGCCAAGAGGTTTACGAAGCAATCAAACGCGAGAACAACAAAGCCAGTCGTATTAGCCCAACAGATACGAAAGACATCGGACAATAAAGTTTAAATCCTGCCTGGTCGGCCAACTGCCTTCGTCAAATCCGTCGCTCAACCTTTGTCGAGGGATTTATGGATTCGAACAACAGTGATTTCGCTACCTTGATTACTTCATCAACTGTGAATGGCTTTCGAATGAAGGCATCAGCACCCAGAGCCATTGCATAGTCATGATGGCGTTGACCGTCCATTCCCGTTAAGACAATCACTCGGCAACAATCGATCTCTTCTTCGCGCATCTGTTCCAAAATCAAGAAACCGCTGCGCATCGGAATCCCTAAATCCAGAATAACCAGATCCGGCTTGATAGTCTTGATCGTTGCCAATCCCAAATTACCATCGCCCACGTGATTGACATTCCAACCTTGTTGCTCAAACGCGTGGACAAGACCATAGACTTGGCCTGGTTCGTCTTCAATTAGCAGAACCGTCCTTCCACCGCTTCGCGCCGAATCTGCACCGCCAGAATCATTCTTAGCCTTGTCTAACTTGTCTTGGGGAGAATGTTTTTTTTTCATTGATATTGATAGGCTGCAATCGTTGAATTGTGTGGACGGAATCGAGGCCTTAAAAATGTTTAGCTAATACGCAAAAAGAGTTCCGAACAAAAAATCCTCCTTAAGGAGTCGTTTTGTACCAATCTGTTATACGATGCTTCAATCTATTTTTCCAGTTGCAAAATCGTATTCATTCACAAATTCGATAATCGAAATCGTACCTTGGCCAAATTGGCGGGAACAAGTCGATAACATTCAAAAATGATTTGATCGAATTCCCTGCAGCCAAGGTCGCAAAAACATGTGGAAAGCTTTTTTTTTGGCACTTGGTATTTTTCTGATAGTGCTGGGAGCGGAGACGCTGGTTGTGGATAAGTTCGTCATGTCGGATTCTCGTCGATTGCCTCGATTGGTTGCCCCTGATCAATACAACGCGCAGTACGGAGTTTTTTCGTCTGCAAGCTATCAATCGCAAGTAGCTCGGCCGGCGAACCGAATTATCCAATCGAAGGACTGGATGCCATGGAGTCTTTTGGCGGCGGGAGCTATTACTGTTATGTACACATCTTCATTTTCTCGATCGCAACGTAACGATGGTTAATTGACAAAAAAATCTTCGAGAATGTTGCTTAAAAACAGCGCCCGTACGATCTCCGCGGCAAGTGATTTTTGGATCGGCAAAACCCTTTGCGTTCTTTGGTATCCTAGTTTGATGCCCTGCTGTTTTCATTTTTTGCGATGACCTTTGCGTCATTTCCCTCCGATTAACTCCACTTTCCGCTACAATCAGTACTTTGGCACACTCTCCGGATGAGTATGACTTCTGGAACATTTGGCTTTTTACCGTCGAGTGTTCAAAATAGAAGTCAGGTATTCTTCGAAATTTTCGCACAGATCGATCCCAAGCAAAGTACCCAACCCAGTTCATGAGTCAGCGCAAACCCAAAACACTTGGTGAGTCGTTTCCAATCACACCGCCACAACCTGTCGATGCAAGTTCGCCACCGGAGGACGAAAGTCGTTTCCAGCGTTGGCTAGGGCTTCCAGGCTTATTGGTAGCTTTGTTTGTGGCAATCGCGCCGCCGTGGATGTTTGGTTCCGTCTACGGAACGCCGCGCTGGCTGATTGGCGTGGCCTTACTCGTCGGTCTCGTTAGTTGGTGGTTGGAGCTGTCGCTTGCGAGAAAGAGGCAGCAGCAATTGCCTTTCATGATGCTCTTTGTTATCGCAGGAGGTTTGCTGGGACTTCTGCAGGTTGTCCCACTGCCGACCTGGGCAAACGACTTTTTACTTGGCGCGCAGAAGTCCATTTATGAAGGAACCCTAGGGCCTCTCACACGCGGGCTCGATTCACGTGGGCCGACCGCTTACTTGTCCCTCGATACAGATGCGACCTGGAATATGCTGCAACTCATGCTGCTGGGCTTCCTCGCGATGCTGGTGGGTTTCCGATTTGTAAGGCGTTCATTTGAATCAATCGTATTTTTGACGGCTGTAACGGCCAATGGCGTTGTCCTTGCGTTTTTCGGGATCGTTCAGAAACTGACATTCAACGGAAAAATCTATTGGCAGTTCGAACTCCCAAATGGAGGCACACCATTCGGACCGTTCATCAATCGAAATAACGCAGCGGGTTATTTATTAATGTGTTTAGCAGCCTCGGTTGGCCTCATCGTCCTGACTTGGGTCAAGAAAGAATCGCGAATTGGATCGCGACGTCCGAACGATGATAGCGCACTTGATCAACTTCGGTTGCAAGCTCTTTATTTAATTGGGGAATTAAATGCACGAAAAATTGCGGTTCTAACAGCTGCGGTCTTCATTTCTGCTGGGATCGTTTCTAGTCTCTCTCGTGGAGGCGTGACAGGATTAATGTTTGGCGCCATCGCTACATTGATTTTATTTTGTGTCGTCCGTAGACCTCAGGCGAGCGTACTACTAATGATTCCGGTATTAGGTACCGTCGTCTTGCTGACGGTTTGGATCGGCTACTACGAGCAACTGATGAATCGATTCGATGACGTTGGCGAAATTTCGCAAACGACTCGCGTTCAGTCTTGGTCCGATTCACTGCAATCGCTAGGAGAAATGGGTTTATTGGGTTCGGGACTGGGCAGCTACCCGGTGATACAACGAATATATGGACAGACAAATGAACGGTATGCCTTCGAATATGCGGAGAATCAATTTGTTCAAACTTTGGTCGATGCAGGAATTCCGGGCCTTATCCTGCTTGTTAGTGCGATTGCGTTGTTGACCTATCTCGCATGGTTTGCACTGCGCCACGGGTCGAACTCATTAACGATTGCTGTCGCCACGATGGGAATCTTTTTGATCACGTCTCAATGCGTTGCGGCAACGTTTGATTTTGGCTGGTACATTCCAGCAAATACTGTCTTGCTGGGTATTTTGGTGGGTGTCGTAAGCCAGTATTCTCAAGGCCTTGCCGGACGCCTCAAGAACAAACACTTTATCGCAGTGTCGGCAGGACGCTGGTTGGCATCGATAGTCGTTATCAGTTCCTTTGTCATTTGCCTTCTGACGGTTTTTTCGCTTTCACGGCGTGCTGACATGGAAGCGAATATCAGGGCCATCCCAAGGACATTTAGCAGTGAATCACCCAACCTCGTCGAAACAGAAAAATGGATCGACGAACTGAATCGTTCACTTCCGAACTCAAGGCACACGCTGCAGCTCAACACACTTGGAGAATTGTGGTTGCATCGTTCTCGACTGTTGTTACTGCAATCACAACTTGCATCGTTTCCAATGACTGAGTTGTCAGAATCAAAACAAGAAGAAAAACGAAAGGAGCTTTGGAATCTCACGAACCTGGCAGCTATCGAAATGCAGGTCCGCGAAGTACGAACGGGTGGATCGCGTCGTTTGGCAGATTTTCGACGCCAACCTTATGTTGACGGAAGTCTCATTCCTGCATTGGCCTGTTTCTTCGAAAGCCTCAAGGAAAAACCCGTTCAACCTGAAATCCAGATGCTTGTCGGGCAAATCGCTAGTGTCGTTGGTGAAAAAGAAATCGGCAAAAGCGTCATCCAGCAAACTGTCGCAAATTCGCCAAAGAACGCGTCGTTTCTATTCTCTGCCGGGCGCTCATTTTTGTATTTGGATGAGTATGAAGAGGCAATGGAATTCTTGAGATCATCGCTAGTCTTAGAACCTGGACGGTTCAAAACCGTGATCGATTTGGTCCAAGGCCGGGCCGGATGGATCGAAAGGCCCATTTCGAACCAAACAATCGCCGACAAAATATTGCCTGACGACGCAACTTTGCTCTTTAAGTTTGCCACTCAAAACCTAAAAGATGAAGAAGAATTGAGAATTCAGGTACTGGAACGAGCAAATTCAACACTCAAGGACATCAAGTTCTCGGATGCCGCGGAGCAATTGCTAAAAGCCCGCATACTTTTGGCAATGGGTGACATGGAACGCGGAACACAGCAATTAGAATACGCGATCACAATGAACAGCCGCAATGAAATGGCCATCTATGATCTCGCCGTCTTGCTGCTGGCAGATGGAGAGGTAGAAAAATCGCTTGTTTTCGCCCGAAAATTAAGTGAAATCAACAATTCCAGCCCAAAATACAAGAAATTGCTGAAAGACGCACAATTTGAATTTGATAAAAAACACGTTTTTGAAAAACAGGAGTAGCCAAAAAACAAACATGGCCTATCTTACGTAGGAACTGACCTTTTCTTTGGCACACTATGCAACTCTTGATTCCAATTTTATCGACCTTTTTGTTTGCCCTAGTTGTTTCACTAGGCTTGGTGCCATTGTTTATGCGCATCGCCAGCAAAATAGATCTTGTCGATAAACCCGATACAACACGGAAATTGCATTCTCGAGCAATCCCGTTAGTGGGTGGAATCGTTGTTTTTATTTCAGTTGTGTTAGCTGCAATATTTGCGACAACCGTTTTCGATATCAATACTCGTCCACGAGATGGATGGGAACTGTTGGGACTGTTTTTGGCTTGCGGCTCAATCCTGCTAATTGGTGTCGTCGATGATCGATTTGGTTTGCGTGGGCGACAAAAGCTGCTCGGCCAAATCCTGACCGCGACGATCTTGATTTTTTTTGGATACAGTTTTCAGTCTGTTGAATTCCTAGGGTACACGTTTCAATTCGGAATTTTCTCGTTTGCGATTGTCTATGTGTGGTGCTTGGCTGCAATCAATTCCGTGAACCTGCTTGATGGTGCGGATGGAATTGCCTCAACCATCGGATGTATTCTTTGTGTTTCACTTGGCATCATGTCGTTCTATACGGGGCAAAACGTTGACGGCATTCTTTGTATCGCCATGGCTGGAGCGCTCGTGGGGTTCCTGTATTTCAACTTCCCGCCTGCCAAAGCCTACCTTGGTGACGCTGGCAGCATGCTCATTGGATTGTTTCTAGCTGCAATTACAATTCGTTGTGCCTTCAAACAAGTAATGGCGTACTCGTTTTTCGCACCCGTTGCTTTGCTGGCAATTCCCTTGATCGACACTTCTGCTGCGATTATTCGGCGGCGATTGACCGGACGAAGCATTTACACCGAAGATCGTGGGCATCTGCACCACGTCTTGGCCAAAAAAGGTCTTAGCCCTGCCGGCAGCATGCTATGGGTTGCCGCTTTGTGCACGATGAC
This sequence comes from Planctomycetaceae bacterium, assembly GCA_024642765.1. Taxonomy (GTDB): domain Bacteria; phylum Planctomycetota; class Planctomycetia; order Pirellulales; family Pirellulaceae; genus BJ22. The sequence goes on along the minus strand of JAHEAM010000150.1, from coordinate 2,084 downwards.
GGCAACTGGAGGCACTTTGGCCTTCATAATGAAGCAAGCTGAGTTTGCGATCGCATCGATCGTGATGGTTATTATCGTCATGGTTGCGGGGCAGATTTTTGGCGTTGCCGAATTCAAATTGTTGACACGCCGATTTTATTGATTGGCTCGGTCATTCATTCGGCCATCGGAAAAGCCAAATTCGGGCATCCACGAAAGCGTTGTTCAATTGCAAGGCAGTCACGACTGGAAGGATGTTTGGTCCCAACTCGTTGTTTTTGCAGATACCAACGGACTCAACCATATCATGTTGGACGTTAACGCTCCTTGGATGCACGAAGGGTTTCATGGAGTGTGGCGGCAAAAAAACGCCAATAACAGTGGAAACCATCAATGGCTAGTTGAATTGCCGATGATTGTCGACGGGCGCATCTTGGGACGAATCAAGGCTTTTTGCCCCAAGGACAAAAATATCAACCACCACTCAATGGTTATTGAATTGCTCGACATCGTTCGCGGTATTGAAGAATTGCTGTCAGAAATGCATCAGTCCGGCGAGTTCCTTCCAAAAGCTATCGAAACCGCGTCAACGAATGAAGTCGACAAACTTGTTGATTCTGAATCAATCGCATTGCCGCGCTAAGGCTTTCTGAATCAATCGCATTGCAGCGATAAGGTTTAACGATCGTTTGATTGGCAAATTGCTTGCGTTTTTCGTGCCTGCATGAAATCCGTCTTTTAAGAACATGCCCGCTGCTCTTACAATTCAAGTTCCCAATACAGGATCTTCACAGTTCAAGGATGTCGCCGTGAAAAATACACCTGAATCCTTCTTTACATTTGAATGCCCAGGCTGTCACGCTCCTTCAAGCGTCCATGTGAACTACCTTGGACTCGAAAAAAGATGCAAGAATTGCCGACGTTCGTTCAGAATGTGCCACCCACATTCGGAAACCGCCGCTGTTCATGATCCGATCCGATACTTTTTGGAATACACGGAAAATCCTGTCGCCATCTTTGAAGGTGAGCACAACTATCGCCCGAGATAGCCAAGACGAAACAAGGGCGAGTTGCCCGAATTCGCACGTTCTCCACCAATCCTAATCGCATCCTACGAGATAAATAATCGTTGTTGTCGATTTCAACATACTACATTTACTCGAACAAACATCGTTCTCGGTGTATAATTTGACCAATGGGTATCGCTTTTCCGATACACAGTCAAAAGTTTTCACAATCATGATTTCATGGAGATCGAGATGAAACTCGTTTTCAAAGTTGCTTTGGTACCTCTTGCATTTGCGTTTTTGTCGTTGAACAACTCGGCGTCGGGACACACAGTTTTCAAAAAATTGATGCAAAAGAAATTCCCGGAAACGCGGGTTAGCTGCGAACTATGCCACACAAAGGGCGAGCCCAAAACCGTTCGCAATAGCTTCGGTGAGTTGTTCTTCGAAAAAACCAAGGAATTAGAACTCACAAAAAAATGGGAGGCGTTCGGCGAAGACAAAGATGGCAAACGTAAATTCGAAAATGAAGACATGACGGCCGCGTTTACCAAAGCGTTAGACGAAATCAAAGTTATGAAAAACGCTGATGATGTCGCTTACGGCGAGCTGATTGCTCAAGCCAAACTAGATGGTCTAAAACCTAAAAAGAAGGGTAGTAGCGCGAAGGACGATGATGAGGATGAAGACGGTGAGAAAAATGACGGTGATAAAAAGGAATCCGGAAAAAACGACGATGATGACGGCGGGAACTAACCTTACTTACATTTCGTAAATTATTGCTTTCGTTTTGGACCGAGTTGATCGTTTCTTCAATATTCAAGGTCCGATTGACAACAACCTTCTGAATCGATTATCTTCCTAAGGATCTGCAAAGGGCGTTTAGCTCAGTTGGCTAGAGCATCTCGTTTACACCGAGAGGGTCGGGGGTTCGAGTCCCTCAACGCCCATCCATTAGCACCGTCGAGACTTCGCTGTTCTTTACGGTGCTTTTTTGTTGGGTTTTTTCGTACTTCGTTATCTACTGTGCTTGCCGGTTCAGCGTCGGATTTTGCGTCAAACTCATTTCGTGCGTCGGATTTTGCGTCAGCTTTTTGG
>JAHEAM010000149.1:5309-8553 GCA_024642765.1 Planctomycetaceae bacterium | reverse complement strand
TTGTTGGATGATACGTTGGTCATCTGGGGCGGAGAATTTGGCCGCACTCCCTTTGGCCAAGGCGACTCGAACAAACCAACGGGACGCGATCACTTCGGAAAAGCGTTCAGTTGGTGGATGGCAGGCGGCGGAATTCGACCTGGATTTGAATACGGTGCGACCGATGATTTCGGTTGGAACATCGTCGAGAATCCAGTTCATGTTCACGACATGCAAGCGACGATTATGCATTTGTGTGGAATCGACCACACGCGGTTGACGTTTCGCTATCAAGGCCGCCAGTACCGACTCACAGACGTGCATGGAAAAGTCGTCGATGAATTGCTGAGACGAACGGTTTAGATGTGGAAATGTTTAGTCCTATTTATTGAAGACCGGAACATGAACAAAAAAATGTTTTTTGGGAAATACCTGACGATTGGTTTTGCAGCAGCGGCGACTTGCGGATCTTTAGTCGCTCAGGAAAAGCCGGATAGCTCGAAAATTCCCAAGCCGTTCACAGAACAAGCAGCAACCGAAAACGAGGGCCCCGTTGCCGTTGGCGAACAGGCTCCCGATTTTGACCTAGAATCTCTGAATGGAAAAACAGTAAAACTGAGCGACTTGGTAGGAGAGAACGGAAAACCGGTTGTACTCTTATTCTCTCGCGCCCATTGGTGACCGTTCTGCATGGCTCAACTGGTCGAGTTGAACAAGAATGCAGAAAAGTTTTCGGAATTGGGTGTGGAAGTCGTCGTTGTTTTTCGCGAGGAAGATAAGGGCGTCGACGGACTCAAACTGATTCAAGAGAAAACCAAAGTCCCCTTTCAATTGGCCCTTGATAAAAACAAAGAAAAAACTTCCCGCTACAGCCCCGACAAGATGACGTTCAACAATTATGTCGTCGACTCATCTGGAAATGTCGTTGCCATAATCGAAGGCGACCTACGTAAACGAGCAAAGTCAAAAGCCCTTTTGGAAATTTTGGTGAACCTAGCGGCAAAAAAAGGACCAAACCGGATCTGAGAATTACCTAACGACCAGAACGGATACAGCGCCATTTTTTTGAGTGCAAACCAAAAAAAAGGTCGGGCTCACAAGAGTGAACAACCGACCGATGATTTTATCGCTTGTAATCCAAAATCGACTAACGCTTCGAATTGCGTTTTCGTCGTGAAATGCAGAGCGCCGAAACCGCAAATAACAAACCTGCAAATGTCGGCTCAGGAACTGCTACGACACCAAAAATTACTGAGTCTGGCGCCGTACCAAGTCCAAATGCAACACTTTGGACATCATCCGCAGAATACGAGGTCACACCATCGAATCCAAACGTGATCTTGTCTTTTACCAAAATCTTATTGTTCAAGTTATTGGTCGTGATGTTGCCGGTGTAAATTGCATAGTCGATGCCGCCAACAATTTGGCCGTTAAATCCATTACTTCCGAGACCGCTGTTTCCAACAGTGCCCACACCAAATCTCGTAAAAGGATTCAACGAAGGATTGAAGCTGTCTTTGAATTGCCACTTGTCACTTCTTGCAGCAGTTGCGACCAGGTTAGCATTCGGTGTTTGCAATACTTCTGGACCATTTTTGGATGTTAGGTAGGTATCGCCGACCGCCGTGTAGTTTGTAAGCACAGGGTAGGCGTCTGCGCTATTCTTGATCTCAAAGTACATACTCCCCAGAAGTTCGTCTGGGTTCATGATGGCTTCCGTTGAAAGGTTCTCGACTGTGACGGTCAGATGATTTCCAACGAAGGAAAATGTTGATCTGAAATGAACGTCGACACCTTTCGCTGAAGTCCCAATTGCGTCGTAAACGACAAGGTCTCCAAACAAATTTGTGGCAGGGGCTAGTAATGCAAATAGCATCACAATAAAAGCAGAATTCTTCATGTTTCTTCCTTTGTGACGAAGGGTTTTGGCTCGAAGCTTTTTAGGCGAAGCTTTTTGGGGATGTATTTGCTACAGGCGACACGCATCTGAGCATAATCGAGCTGGACGGAAACCAATCCCTAGTATTCTAAATAGACGCGAGAGGTGTTGCAACGACTCAGGAGTTTAATATTTCGTATTTTCCATCCCGCAATCGATATTTCTAGTACTTTTCCAAGCGAATTTGGGGATTCCCGCAATTTTTGACTCTGTTTTGAAGGGCAAAGCGAGTTATCTTTGCGCCTCCAAAAGTGGGGGTTTTCGAGGGTTTTTTCGTGTGAGTTACAAAATGGGCGCGAGCCAGCGCTCAGCTTCTGTAATTGATATTCTTTTTCGGGCTGCATAATTTTCGAGTTGGTCGCGGTCGATTCGGTTAATTGCGAAATAACGGCTTTCGGGATGTGAGAAATACAATCCACTGACGCTCGCTCCGGGCCACATCGCAAACGACTCCGTTAGCTTGATGCCCGTTGCGGCTTCCGCGTTGAGTAACTGCCAAAGCGTTTCTTTTTCTGTGTGATCAGGACAAGCCGGATAGCCGGCTGCCGGTCGTATGCCGCGATATTTCTCGGCGATCAAGTCGTCGCTTGAGAAGTTTTCGTTATTCCCGAAGCCCCAATCGATTCGAGCCTGACGATGCAGGTATTCGGCGAATGCTTCGGCGAAACGATCCGCCAAGGCCTTCACCATGATCGATTGATAATCGTCATGATCGCGATCGAATTTTGCGGCCAACTCGTCGCAGCCGAAGCCCGCCGACACAGCAAAGGTACCGATGTAGTCGGCTCGGCCCGAATCAACTGGCGCGATGTAATCGGCGAGTGAGCGGTATTGCGTTTGCCCCTGGCGTTGCCACTGTTGACGCAGCATGTGAAAGCGACAAAGTTCGTTCGACCGCGTTTCGTCGGCAAACACAATCACGTCATCACCAATGCTGTTCGCAGGCCAGAACCCATAGACGCCTTTAGCCTGAAGAAGTTTTCCGTCCACCAACTTTTTAAGAGTCTCTTGTGCATCGGCAAACAATTCACGTGCCTGGGTACCGACAACTTTATCGTCAAGTATTTTGGGGTACTTGCCATGCAATTCCCAAGTCATAAAGAACGGAGTCCAATCGATCAGGGGAACGAGTTTCTCGAGCGGTAGGCTTTCGATAATCTGTGTACCGGTGAATGCGGGTTTAGCGACATCAATTGTTTTCCAGTCGGTTTCAAAGCGATTCGCCAGCGCGTCGGCATACGTTGTGAGTTTGATCTGACGTTCCGCATAACTTTTAGCAAGTCGTTCTTGAAGCGTTTTGTTTTCGGCAACGAGTGTTGGTCTTAG
>JAHEAM010000149.1:0-5299 GCA_024642765.1 Planctomycetaceae bacterium | reverse complement strand
TTTATCGACAACACCAACACTACGTGAAGCATCGAGAACGTGCACCACCGGTTGCTCGTAGGCCGGCGCGATTTTCACTGCTGTGTGTTTGTCACTGGTCGTCGCGCCACCTATCAATAGCGGCAACGTCATGCCGCGACGTTGCATTTCCTTCGCGACGTGTGCCATCTCATCGAGGCTCGGCGTGATCAGACCGCTAAGGCCAATCATATCGACGCCCTCTTTGACCGCCGTTTCCAGAATCTTCTCGGCGGAAACCATCACACCGAGGTCAATGATCTCGTAGTTATTGCAACCCAAGACCACGCCAACAATGTTTTTGCCAATGTCATGCACGTCGCCTTTGACCGTTGCCAACAAGATTTTTCCGCGGAACGATTGCCCGACCGTACCGGCAGCAATTTTTTCTTGTTCCATGTACGGCAGGAGATGAGCGACCGCCTTCTTCATCACGCGTGCGCTCTTGACGACTTGGGGCAAGAACATCTTTCCGGCACCGAACAGGTCGCCTACCACGGACATGCCGTCCATCATTGGTCCTTCGATGATTTGCAGGCAGCGTTCGTAATGCTGGCGGGCTTCCTCGACGTCTTCTTCAATAAATCGATCGATGCCTTTGATCAGCGCGTACTCGATACGTTTGTTGACCGGTTGTTCGCGCCAAGTCAGGTCTTCGGTTCGTTTCTTGGCGCCCTTGCCTTTGACTTGTTCTGCAAAATTTAGCAGGCGATCGGTTGCGTCGGGGCGGCGGTTCAAGAGAACGTCTTCGACATGTTCGAGTAGGTCGGCCGGAATCTGTTCGTAGATTTCAAGCTGTCCTGCGTTAACGATTCCCATGTCCATCCCAGCCTTGATGGCATGGAATAGGAAGGCCGAATGCATTGCCTCGCGAACCATATCGTTTCCGCGAAAGCTAAAAGAAATATTGCTAACTCCGCCGCTGATTTTCGCTCTGGGGCAGGCTTGTTTGATCAGGCGGGTGGCCTCGATGAAATTCACCGCGTAATTGTTGTGTTCTTCGATGCCGGTTGCGACGGTCAAAATGTTGGGGTCGAAGATGATGTCTTCCGGTGGAAAGCCGACTTCGTCTACGAGCAAATCGTAGGCGCGTTTGCAGATCCGGACTTTTTCGTCGATCTCGACCGCTTGGCCTTGTTCGTCGAACGCCATCACGACAGTTGCGGCACCATATTGCCGTACTAGCCGAGCACGGCGCAAAAATTCTTCTTCGCCGTCTTTCAAGCTAATCGAATTGACAATCGATTTGCCTTGGGTGTTTTGCAAGCCGGCCTCGATTACCGACCACTTGCTGCTGTCGATCATCACGGGCACGCTACTGATATCTGATTCGCCAGCAATCAACCGCAAATAACGAGTCATCGCTTCTTCACCATCGAGCAACGCGTCGTCCATATTGATGTCGATTACGGCCGCACCACCCTCGACTTGTTGCCGGGCGACCTCGACAGCCTCCTCGAATTTGTCGTCGCGGATGAGGCGAGCAAAGGCCCGAGAGCCTGTTACATTGGTTCGTTCACCAATCATCAGAAAGTTGGCGTCGGGACGCAGTGTGAGTGGGCGAGTGCCGCTGAGTCGTGTCCAAGGCGTGACGGAAGTACGCTGATGCGGTTTGGCTCGTTGCAAACGTTGGGCGATTGCCTCAATGTGAGCGGGAGTCGTGCCGCAACAACCGCCAACGATATTGACCCATCCGTTTTCAGCGAATTCGCCGACGAGCTCAGCCATCTTGCCAGGGCTCATGTCGTATTGGCCCATAGCGTTCGGCAGGCCTGCATTGGGATGGCAGCTAATATTAACCGGGGCGATTTTCGATAGTTCTTCAACGAAAGGACGCATTAACTCCGGACCCAACGCGCAGTTCATGCCAACACTAAGCACCGGGAAATGCGAAACGGCATTCCAAAACGCTTCAACGACTTGTCCCGAAACGAACGTGGCCCCCGACTCTGCGAAAGTTCCAGAGACCATGACTGGAACGTCAGCCCCCGATTCTTGGTAGTAGCGACTGATTGCAAACAAGCAGGCCTTGAGGTTCAGCGTGTCGATTACTGTTTCTGGCAACAAGAGATCGACGCCAGCTTCACAAAGGGCTTTAACTTGTTCGTAATACGAGGCCTCCATTTCTTGAAAAGTAGTCGGGCGGAAAGCAGGATCATCGACCTTTGTGCTGATTGCCGTTTGTTTCGTTGTCGGGCCGATTGAGCCAGCAACAAAGCGCGGTTTGTTGGGTGTTCGTTCGTTGTATTCATCGACTGCCCGACGCGCGCAAGCAACCGCTGCAAAATTGATCTCACGTGCGATGTCGTTGGAAAGGTCAAATTCTTCGATCCCAACTGGACTAGCCCCGAAAGTATTCGTTTCGATGATGTCGGCACCGGCCGCAAGGTACTTGCGATGTATCTCGGTTATGGCCTCAGGATGCGTGAGACAAAGCAGGTCGCTAAAATTCGCAAGATCCTTGTTGTGGTCCCGGAAACGCTCGCCCCGAACGCCGGCTTCGTCGAGTTTGAGGGCTTGGATCATGGTGCCCATGGCGCCGTCGAGGATTAGAATCGACGATTCCAAACGTTCACGGATGAACTGAGCGGACTGTTGTTTTTGTGCGATTGACAAGGCAACGTGCTTTCTTACGTAATCCTAAAAGTTTACCCAGTTCTCAAAATCGGGCGTTTCTGGGGCGTTTCGGCGCGACCGTATTAATAGCAATTTCTTCCTAATAAGTCGGCGCGTCCTTAATATTGCGTTCTATCTTGATAACTAATCGCCTAAATCTCAAGGCGTAAATGCTGGTGTCCGAATAATTGATAAGGGCCTTTTGCGCAATTATCGCGTTCGAGCATGCAATTGTGTTGAGGCTCAATGTTTTGTCGGCCTTCTGTACCAAATTGCCATGTCAATTGGCTGCGCCCATAAGCGACCTTATCGGGGGACAGTCATGAGTCATGCAAACAAGGTGATACTGTTATGAGCGAAAGCACTCAACACGACTCCAGTGCCAATCAACCAGCCATGGTAACCTCCGTTCAACAGACTACAAAACGCGACCAAAAATCGCGATTAAAGCGTCTGATCGGCAGTCCGCATTTCAAGTTCGCGAAAGCAGCGCAAAGCGATCTTTTGCCACCTCTCGATATTGATCATGGTTCACGCTCGACGGGGGGACGCGAGAGCAATGAAGTAACGAGTCCGAGTCCATCCCAAGTGCCACAGGCCACCTTGTTCGAGCGACCAGTGGGACAATTCGTTAGGATCGATGCCGCGCATAAAACGTCACCCGACACGCATTTGCGCAAACAACAGCTAGAACAATTTGTCGGGTGGACCGAGCATGCCATTCCGACTTGGCAGGATCAAGTTATAGATCCAAACTCGCAGACGTCGTTACGGAGTGTGACGAGCAGCGAAATGGAACAGGTATCGACTGCCAACAACCCACGCAATTGGCCGCAGCAATCGTCATTCGGACGCTCAACGAAAGCTGAAACAAGCCCGACCAATGTCAATCGATCCACTTTGGCTTCCTTTGATGATACCAGCGAAACTGCGGTAGCCAAATTCCGATTCGACGCAGAACATGAACGAACGTTCGAGCAAAAAATCGAACCGACACAGCAAGCCATCCTTGCGAAATCTGAAACATACACACCCAGCGACCGCGATGAACTGTTTAGTCAAACGAAGGCAATAGACGAATTGGTGCGACGAGCCTTTTCAAACGCAGAAGCAGCGGCCGCGAGGAGAGCGCCAACCATAACCGTGCCCCAAGAGCCAGCAGTTGCGAGAGCGGCAAGTAAACCACTAACACTCGGCCAAATGATGGTCGAACCAAAAGCGACTGTTGATCCAGCGCCGTCCGTTGAAAAAGAGCCGACTATGGAATCAACGCCAGGTGTGGCGTTGACGGAATCCATTCCAACGGTTTCAGCAGCAAGTGCTGAGGAAACAATCACTGCAGAATCAGAAGTTTTGGAAACAAGTGAAGAGATATCTACCTCAGCATCGTCACCAAAAACGATGTCGGCGGAAGCGATCGATGACATGTGGGCGTCAATGGAAATTGTCGCGCCTCGCCAATGGCCAGAGATGACGGACAGAATGTTGACGGCTGGGAGAGTAATCGTCGAACGTCTCGCAACAGCTGTGCGACAACTCTGTCCTTCGCAAACCAACGAAGTTGCCATCGTCGGCGCGGGGCGAAGGGTAGGTACAACCACCATTGGCGTGGCATTAGCTCGCTATCTTGCTGAGCAGGGTGAGCGAGTGTTGTTGGTTGACGGTGATATTCACAATGCTGGTTTGACACGCTCCCTCAATTTGAGTGACAATCGATCTTGGGTCACGTTCGTACGCGGCGCAAATTTTGCATCCAACGGAATTGTGAGATTGGAAGACATCCCCTTGGCATTTGCAACGATTGCGCCATTGCGTTTGCGAACGATTTGGCCTCCCTTCGTCTTGGATCACCTGGCAGCCTTGTTGGCTAGCGTACGCGAGGGATTCGATCGTGTGTTGATTGACGTCGGAACCTCCAATCAGTTGTTGTCCGAGATGAGCGGCAATCGTGTCTTGTCACCATCGGCCTTGGTCATTGCCGAAGTTGGCAAAGTCGATCAAGACGTCTATGAGAGAGTCAAGCGAAATCTATCGGGAGTGGCAATCGACCACGTGATTTTTGCTCAGAACTTTGCTCGCACGAAGCACTAGTTGACCTTGAGATGTCACCGAGGAGGATGGTCGCGGCTGATTTTTGATAGTAAATTCATATTGGAAATCAAAAATCGAAAGTCAAAAATTTAATATGCCGCACCATGGAATCGTCCGAGAAATCTGATGCTCGTCGCGCGATGCTGCTGCGGAGTTTGTGCGTGACGATTGCGGTGGCAATCGTATTGGCGTTTGTTTATGTCGTTTCAGCGTTGGCGTTAATTGCTAGGAACGACCCGCTTTGGCTCGATGAATTGCATACTCGCTGGGTGATCGATTCTGAGTGGACGCAGGTTGTCGATCGAAGCTCAATTGGCAATCAGACTCCACTCTATTTCTATTTTGTTCGATTGTTAACAACGCTCGTTGGCAATGAAGCGTTTGAATTACGTTGGACGTCGATCTTTGCAATGGTGGCAGGCGGAGTCTTGGCCGCTGGTTTCGTTTGGCACAAGACCCGCTCGGTTTCGTCTTCAGCGCTGACGAGCGTGCTATGGTGCGGTAGTGGATGGTTCGTTTACTATGGTAGCGAGGCGCGGCCATATGCTCTCTTGATACTTGTAAGTTTGCTGCA
>JAHEAM010000607.1 GCA_024642765.1 Planctomycetaceae bacterium | reverse complement strand
CTCACAACGGAAGGAATCAAATTTGCGTTGATAGGCGGCTTCGCAGTAGCTATCCGAGGTGAACCTCGCTCAACTCAAAAACGATAGTTGAAGGCAAGTATATTCCAGTGGTAACTGCCGAGTATCTCGCAGTATTGAAGTTGCTTGAGGCGAGAGCCCGCGATCTTGACGATATTCATGGGATTCTCTTGCGGCAAGGCGAAAATTTCCAAGGGGACTTCGCACTGTCACTCGCATATGAATTGGGACAGGCTGTCGATGATGATTTGGCTTCGCGTTTGGCTGTTTTGCGTCGTTAGTCATCAAATAAGTCAGCGATCTAGAAGATCCCCAATTGATCTCGGGCGTCGTCGGTCATGCGGTCTTGAGTCCAGGGTGGGTCCATGACAACTTTAACATCCACTTCATCAACTAACTCCAACTCGCCAACAAATTGTTTGCTTTGTGAGACGAGTTGCGGGCCAGCAGGACACATCGGGCTGGTTAACGTCATTTCGATGTTGACATCATATCGTTCCGTTTCGCCTTCCTTGGGGACAACATCGACGACATAGATCAAGCCGAGGTCGACGATGTTTACAAACAATTCGGGATCGATAACTTTCTTCAACTGCTCGCGTACATGGTCTTCATGCAAACGCATTTCAAAATCTCCTATATGGTTATCATGACTTGGTCGCCATCGACGCGGCATTCGTAAACTTTTGTGGGTTGCGTTGCGGGCATCGATAGTGGCTTGCCAGTTCGAATATCAAATCGAGCTCCGTGACGAGGACAAGCGATCTCATATCCTTCATGCTCGCCATCCGCCAACGTACCGCCATCATGAGTGCAAATATCGTCGATGCAAAAAAACTGTTCCGCAATTCGAAACACCAACACCAATTTGTCGTCAACTTCGCACAAACGCTTCTCACCGTCGGCCAACTCATCCGTTTTCAACACGCAAATTTCGGTCATCAATGATCCCAAGAAAAACTTGATACGCTATATGCTTTTATTCGATCTGTCGGCTTATTCGTATTCACGAACGCGGCGACTGATTGCCAACCCTAATGCCTCTCGCACCGATTCAATCGTAACGCGATCAAATACTTGCTGGAAAAATCCCGTGACGATCATTTGAATTGCTTCCTTGCGCGTGAAGCCGCGTGAGCGTGCGTAGAAAATCAACTCTTCGTCAACTCGGCCGCTTGTACTGCCGTGCGTGCAACGAACATCATCGGCTTCAATCTCAAGCCCTGGAATGGAGTCGGCTCGAGCATTGTTCGAAAGCAACAGATTATCGTTGCGTTGGTAGCCGTCTGTTTTCTGAGCACCAGGATCGACCTTGATCATGCCTCGCCAAACGGTGCGCGAGTAGTCTTGCAAAGCTGCCTTGTACAAGAAATCGCTGCGACAATCAGGAGCGCGATGGCGTTGCAGGGTGTGATACGACAGGTGCTGTTTATTCTCGGTAAACATCACACCGTTGACTTGCGAAGTGGCGCCGCGACCGACGAGATCCACATGCTGATTGACCTTGGACAGTCGCGAACCGAGCGCTCCCACCGTCCATTGCAACGAAGCATCCTGGCCCACAATGGCTTTTTGATGGCCAAATTGCCATACACCTTGACCCCAGTCTTGCAAATTCACGTAACGTAAAAAGGCACCTTGGCCAACAATCAGCTCAATGCCACCGCAATGGAATCCAGTAGCGCCATGCGATGTTGGACTTGTGGATTCTGCAAGCAATGTTGCTTCAGCACCGTCTTCCAAAATCACCAAGGTATGACTCAGGTCGGCAGCGCCATCTGACATGGCCGTCAGTGAATGAAGCGGCTCCGTAACGGACACGCCACGCGGTACATATAGCACCGTGCCAGAATTCCAAAACGCCGCGTGGAGTGCTGCGAACCGATCGAAACCCATTTGAAACGCACGCTGCATGAGATGCGGCTTGATTTTTTCTTCGTGTTCACCAGCGAGCTGCAAGATCGGCCCGAACAACACGCCCTTCTTGGCCCATTTTTCGGACAGCTCGCTTTGGCGGTTAACGGTGTCGACCGTCACTGTCCGGCCGCCCAACTCGACGCCTTGATCCAGCAAGCCGGTCGGGATGTCCGCCGATATATCTGGCACCAACGAGAATTTATTTAAGTTGAACAAGCGAATGTCGGTTCGCATCCATTCTTCATCGCGAGCACTAGGCCAAGGCAAACTTTCGAATTTCTCCCAAGCCTGCCGGCGGAGCTCGACAACCCAAGCGGGTTGTTCGCTAGATTCAAGCAAGGTGTTGAATCCCGTTTCATTGAAATCTATTTTTTCGATTACTTGTTCCATCGCACTATTCATGAATTC
>JAHEAM010000606.1 GCA_024642765.1 Planctomycetaceae bacterium | reverse complement strand
CGAGAATCTTTGGGGAAATAGGCATCCACAAAAATATAGACGGTCGCAAAAAAGAACGCGTAACAAATCCCATGTAATACCTGAATTGCAATGATCAACATTGGATATTGAGGAAAAAATGCATAGACGGCGAACCGTGCAGCATGCCCAAAAATCCCAAAGATCAAAGTCCATCGCCAACCCAGTTTCTTGAGCGTTATGCCGAGAATGAACATGGTTAGTATTTCGGCGACCTGCCCAATGCTCATGACGGGCATGACCCAGTTCCCCGGAATGCCAACCCCACCTTCACTTGGAGCAGCTCCCAAGAATACACCCGTCCAGTTGAAATAACAGTTGTGAATAAAGGAATCAGCAAAGGTTACGAGCCAAAGTACGAGTACAAATGGCTTGCCTAAAAAACTAAGAGCTTTGAGCCATGCCAATCGGTCGGCAGGATTCGAATCGTCTGAGCGTTTGGGGGGAGTGTGTGGCAAACTTAAACTGAAAATCGCCAACAAAATCGAGGCGATTCCCGCAACAATAAAGGTCCACTTGGTGGCATCTTGCAACACATCTCCTGATAACGGGTTTGCTAGCGCTGAGCCAATCCATGCAAAAAAGCCATCTGGTTTAGCGGCATTGACTTTTTCCCAGTCAACGAAAATGAACGTGAATGGCCAAGCCGCCAGAATCCACCCGATCGTCCCGCCAACTCGGACGATTCCAAATTCGTTTTGTGCATCCTTGATATTGGCGAACGCGATGGAATTGGTAATTGAAATGGTTGGCACGTAGAGCAAACAATGGATCGACATCAGTACAAAAAACACCCAAAAGTCTTTTGTAAACCCACAGCCCATGATCGCAATTCCACCAATCAAATGGCTAACCGCAAGAAAACGTTCCGCCGAAAAGTTGCGGTCTGCGAACTGATTGCTGAAGAACATTCCGATAATGGCTGCAACAGGAAATGCATTTAAAATCAACGATTGTTGAAATGGCGTAAAATTCAAACTTGGTAAGTAGCCAAAAATCAGGGGCAACCAAGCCCCCCAAATAAAGAACTGGAAAACCATCATCAAAAAGAGTTTGAATTTAATTCCGAATTCCGTTTTCTCAGTCGTAGGCATCTCGTTATTCCGCAATCAAGAAAGATGTTTGACACATGGATTTCCATTTGGCAGCACGCTTTTCGTCGTTTAACAAATTTGCGTTAGCCATCGCTGCTTGTGCAAGGCTCATATCTTAATCAGCGTGGTTGGAGAATCAAACTAGGGGCATGCTACTAGGGTTCATCGGCCTTGATGTGATTATTTGTAGTTAGAAAATCTCGTTAACCAATTGGTTCAAGCGACCTGAGCTTCGGATTTGGTTGGCGATATACGAACGGCCTTTGGGTGTATGGATTCGCACGCGGCGTTTGACTCGTTTTTGGTGTTCGCAGAAAAATCTAATTTCGGTTGGCTCAAAACCAACGACTTCAGCGCCTTCGTTATCTTTTCGGTAACGCACGACAAATACGACGTCTCGAAAGTTTTGCGGATCGTTCCAAACGGAGGTCATTGTATTCATGTTTCGGGTCCAACTGTTTGCTTGCCGCTCAAAGGCATCCTTACAATAAGCCTTGGGAACGGGTGTTGAGGGGATTTTCTGCAATCTGGAAACTGCAAAGCAGTGAACATTCTGGTTACAACCCAATTTGGTGCAAGGGCAATTTCTCGCAGCTCAAGAAAACTCAAAGTCTGCGTGAGCGGAGTATTTGTATTGAATTGCCAACCCCAGCAACCATGGGTGTAGATTTTCACCTAAACACCTTAACGAAATCCTCGAAATATTTTCAGATTTGAGTAGAATCCTGGTTTATTGCTCGTGTCTATTATCCCGATAGGTGATTCGTTGATTCGTTTACTTTTCCTAAATTGGAACGAACTCCCGCAGATGGGACGTATTGTGAAGGTGATTTTTGCGAACGTCCTCGGCTTGTCGTTGCTTGTTATGTCAGGCTGCAACTCAAAAACAGAAGATCCCGTCGCGACTACAAAGATCGAAATCAAGCCGACGAAATTAAATATTGTTGTTGTTGACGACCAACCATTGGCCGAGGGAATCAAGCGGTTTTGGGCCGCCGAGGGATATGGCGAAGTCCAAGTGATGGAGACTACTTCCAAAGAACTGTCCTCTAGTGATTTCAAGGTCGCGAGTACGACGGACGTCATTGTAATGCCGATCGGGGTGTTGCCCGAATTTTGGTATCGTGATTCCCTGATGCCATTGACCAACGAAGCCCTTAATGTAGCTGAATATTCGCGGGAATCCGTTTTTCCAAGTACTCGAAACGAATTGATGCAAATCAAACGCACGACT
>JAHEAM010000605.1 GCA_024642765.1 Planctomycetaceae bacterium | reverse complement strand
GGTCAACGCGATCGTCATACAGGGATTTGGCAAACACATTCGGATCGAACTTTGCCCTCGCAAAACTAATTTCGGTTTCAGCGATCAACGGTTGTTGACTGATCGCGTAGAGCTTTTGCGAATTTTGCAACGTGGACATGACGACTGTTTGCACGTCGATTTCTTGGCTCTGGCCCTTGTCCAAGAGAGGACTCTGAATAGCAGCGTTCCACCAGGAGTCATTTTCTGTTTGGTTGTCGTATCCCATTGTATCACCAATGTCGCCATCGCCACCGTTTTCAGGAACCAACGATTCAAATGCAGGAGCGTCTTTCGCTACGGATAGTATTGGCTCCTCCTCTGACGCTTCGATATCGTTTGCTTGAGTTTTCGCCAATGGCTTGAGGTGTTCGTCATGGGGTTTCAAATCAAGCGGCGCGTCGGCTGTGTCTGTTAATGGGCGCAGAAAGGCCTCTTTTGGCTCAGTGTTGCCATTGGAATCAGTGTAGCCATTGGCAACGGCTGGGGCATCTGCTGGCAGAGGTTTGAATTGGTGAACGGATAACTCAGTTGGCGTTTTTTCACTTAACTGGGCTTCATCCAATTTGCCTGAGAAGGTGATCGTATCTTCGTCATTGTATTTTGGGTTGCGAATCGTCAATTCTCTCGAAGGAGCCATGCTCTGTCGCGTTTCTGCGGACGTGTTTGTATTCGCGAATGGGTTGCTAACGGTCAGTTGTTTCCGGATTTGTTCGGTCGATTGCATGTGGCTGAAGTTGGCGGGCTGGGCAGCGATGGCTTTCGATTGGTTGGCATCGCGAATTGCATCGGTCTGCGGCATCTCGGGCAAAGTCAAAAATTCGAAATCGCCATTCTCCTTGGGCGTTTCAGGTGGTTCCCAATCGGACGTCTCAGTTGGCTTGGCTGGAATATCAGTGATTTTTGAATTTGCGGTGTCCTGCATTTTCAAGTTGGAGCAAACGGAATTCGAAAGTTCAGGGCCTACTTCGGTTGAAAAAGAATTTGCTACGCGAGTCTGATCAACGCATGTAGCGTGAGTGTCCGCTTGCTTGGACGTCAAAAGACCAATGCGCGAATTCGCCTCGCGCCAAGAATAGGCGCAAACAACTGCAAGGCATAGCGTGCTGGCGATAATCCAAGTCTTCATCTTCGGTGCAATCCTCTAATCGGTACGATTATCGGTTGTTATCGCCTTGCAGCAGTTAATCCAATTAGTCCGACTGCAACGAAAGTTCGTTCCCTGCAGAACTCTGGTCGGAGAATCAATATCATTCGTCAAACCGTCATAATCCGACGAGTCAACCACGGCCAATTAAGCATCACTGCGGGTTGTGCCGTTGGTACTTTCCAAAAACGGAAAACCCTTTGGAAACGAGCGAATCTCGTCGTCTAACGCAAACGATAACTAGAAGGATGCCCTGAAAAATTGCCCAACCGGAACAGTTTCTCGAATGGACAAAGTCATCGTGTTTTGCTGCAGCGTTTTATCGCGGCTGCTTAAAGGTTGAGTTGCATGGCCGAAGGCCCTATCACTAAGAGATTTCTATGGACTCGAACGGCTGAAATTGTTCAGCGGTTTTTGAATCGTAATTTTAACGCAAATTTTACTGCCGGTAGTGCGCTAGAAACTGGACGTAAGCGAGAGCCACGCCTAGAGAAACTGGAAGAGAGAACCTTGTATGACGGTTCTCCTTTGGGGATTGTAGCCCAAGAATTCGAGGCAGCCGCGACAGTTCAATGGGAGCCAAGCAATACTGACTATGCCTTGGATTTCGTCGACCCATCGGCATTCCTAAGTTACTTTGATGCGTCGGTGTTTGGGGACCATGGCAACACCACTGAGTTAATTATTGTAGATGCCGCCGTAGATGATGCAGATTCGTTGGTTGAATCCTTACGCAGTCAAAACAATGCCACAACGGAGGTGGCCGTTTTGAACTCGAATAGGGACGGGATTCAACAGATCAGCGAAATATTGAGCCAATATTCCGGATTGGAATCTGTCCATATCTATTCGCACGGCGGCGCAGGCCAATTGCAACTCGGCAATCTGCTCCTGAGCAATAGCAACTTGTCGGGTTACGCTGGTCAGATCGCGCAATGGGGCAATTCACTCTCCGCTGAGGCGGACCTATTCCTCTACGGTTGCGACGTTACCTTTGGCGACGACGGCAAGTTGTTTATCGATCAAATCGCGGCACTCTCAGGGGCGGATGTCGCAGGCGGCGAGGACTTGACCGGTAATTCCGTTTTGCAACTTGAAGGGGGCTTAGAGTTTTCGTCCTGTACGGATTTCGCGCAGGGCGTTCAAGCCCAGGAAAATGTCGATTGGCAATCGCCATTAAACGTC
>JAHEAM010000604.1 GCA_024642765.1 Planctomycetaceae bacterium | reverse complement strand
GCAATGCCACTGTTGAAGTCCAGGCAACGGCGACTATTTCCGAATTGCCAATCGCAGCACCCCCAGCAACTGCTAGCGACAACTTAAACTTCCTGTTGAACGCAGATGACGAGATGACTTTCTTGAGAAACCTCGAAGTCGAAAGCAACGTCGATCAATTTCAATTCACGGCTTCGGCTGACGGTCGAACCGCATTGGATCTCACCGACATGAGCAGCCAAGATGCTTTAGAATTACAACTAACGGTAACGGATCAGAATGGTGACGTGCTCGCCAAAGGCTCAACCAATGAGATGGTTAAATTGAGCTTTGACACCACAAAAAACCAATACTATACGGTCACTGTTAGCGAAGCCGAAGGGAAACCTGCCGAATACATGATCGCTGTGACCACCAGGGCGGTGCCAACCGATACCGCTTCTACAGATGATTCGACGGTGGTCACGGCGCCATGCAGTGCAGGTGAAACTTGGGAACAGCCGTTACCCGAAAAAGTTCTTTCAGCTACGGAAGTGGGCTGCAGTGAAACAACTGTTATCCACCCAGATGCGGAACCAGTTCTCGACGAAGCGCAATTTCCGACCGGATCTGAAACGGATACCGTATCAACGGACCGTTCTATCGAGACCGACGTTGCTGATAGGAGCATGACTAGCAATAGCACACCGCAGGCCTTGCCGGCAACTTGCGAATCATCAAGTGAAACCACTCTAAACGCCCTTGCACTATCCGACAGTGTTCAAACCGTAATGAATGTTGATAACATGTCGATCGAAAACTTTTGGATGCTGAATCGGACTTCCAACTCAACTTTGAACTCGGATAGTGCAACCGCCCTTGATGTTGAGGCTACTCCCGCAACGGCTACTCAAACAACGTCAACGCCTGAGGCTATTGCGTCGCGCACAGGGGTAAACCACAAATCACGAATGGGAGAGCGACCTCATCTTCGACATGCAAACGATATCGCGAACACAAACCATGGTCTCGATGTGCAAGGAACTCTGGCAGTCGATCAATATTTTGAAGCGTTAGGAAAGCTCTCGTATCTGCAAACAGCCTAAACGAGTAAATCCGCAACAGTCAAAAAACAAAACGAGCCCGACTAAGGGCTCGTTTTGCGTTCTAGCGAAATTCTGATCTGAGAGTGAATGCGACGCATCAATTCGGCATTTTGCCTGCCGCAATATCGTCTTCGTATTGATCCATCAACGGCCACTCGATCGCACAAGTCCCGAAGTCGGCCATCTGCAAATACCCTCTGAGGCGATCAATGGTTTTGTCTAACAAATCATTGTCCTTGCGAAAAATCGGTCCGTGACTTGGCAAAAGCCATTCCACATCACTTGCGCGAATTCGTTGCAGCGAATTGATAAAAGCGACAATGTCACTACCGTGGTGAGCGTCGATGGCGCCCACACAACCATCCTTATAAATGTTGTCGCCACTAAACAGTAGGTTGCCTAAACGAAATGACAATTGACTGTCCGTATGTCCAGGCGTCAACCAAACTTCCAATTTCAACTTGCCCACCGCGACAACATCTCCTTCATCAATCAACACCTCCGTTTCGACTGATGGCAACTCCATATCGATGCCTTGCGATTCGATCTTTGCAAACGTCTTGATCGGGTCGCCCGTTCGCAATGGCTCTGCAGCAAGCGGATGCGCGGAGACCGTTGATCGCAAAATCTGTTTGGCTTTAGCAAGCCCTTGAATGTGGTCGACATCCGCATGGGTTGCAATGAGCGTTTTGCACTGTGAAAACGGAAAGTCCAATTGGCGAATCACTTCTATGATTTCATCAACTACGTCTTGGTAGCCAATATCGATGAGCAACCATTCGTCACCATCAAAAACCAAGTAAACATTGCAGCCGAGGACTTGACCCAATTGGTGGTTAATTTCAATAACGTTTGGGAAAATCGGCTTGCGGCTAAGCATTGAATTCGTTCGTAAGACCTGTGTTTTTGAGCAATTGGATCATGGATTTTAGTTTTTTGCGTTACTGGCCGCAACCAATCTCTTGGCTCGCATTTGTCAGCCACCTCAATCGTCAGCCTCGGGATTTCAGAATTTCCGGCACAGACTGTCAATCCAGACTAATACGAATTATCGAAAATACAAATTTGATTGGAATTTGGATACAAAACTGAAATAATTGGAATCTCAAGTCCCACATGTTTGGTTGGGTGTTAAAATTAAGGTAGTCCTCAATAATGTTGAAACCAACAATGTTGAAACCAACAATTGCGTGGCAAAAAACGCAGGCCAAATACAACGCAGGCCAAATACATCGCGTCCCTACGAAGGATAAATTAGAAGATGTCGAATTACTTTCCGCCACGAT
>JAHEAM010000148.1 GCA_024642765.1 Planctomycetaceae bacterium | reverse complement strand
ACGCACGAAACGCACAAGTAAATCGCTGACGTAATCAATCAATGGCGGATCGACGACGCCTAATTCGCTATGGAAAGTATTCTCGGCAAGTCCTGCAAAGTAACGTTGGACTGCTGGCTCTGGTTCAGAAGACATAGGTAGCCTCCGTAGTCTAAAACCAATCTGGACAAAGACCGAATGGTTGCCTCTACTTCAACTCTAGTTCGGCAATCGGGTTTGGGTCAAGAGATTTTTTTTTCCAAATTTCGTCATTCGCAACAAAAAATATCCATAATTCAATAAAATTGCGCAAGAAATGAGCAATGTGAACGACCCGCTCGCGCAAACCAGTTCAGGCTATTCAGAATGGTTGCCGAGAAAATCCATCGCACTGGTCAATCTCATTGGATGGACTTCGTTCCGTGAGTAACTAACTCAACGCAACTCGCAATTCGCCGCAAAAAGTTTTCACATCGTTCGCAATTTCAATCTGCGACTTCCCTGCCTGCAATCCCGATTCGATGCGCCGCACGATGGCCGAGCCCACAATCACGCCATCGCAATGCGGTGCTAGTTGCCGAACTTGCGACGGCTCGCTGATACCGAACCCAACGCAAATCGGCAAATCTGTTACCTCGCGCAACGCAGCCAGATTGTCTGCAATTTCGACGGGCAAGTCCTGCCGCTGCCCAGTGACTCCGGCGACCGAAACGTAGTAGATGAATCCAGACGTGGCGTTCACAATCCGTTTGATTCGATCTGTTCGAGTCGTTGGCGTGATCAACTGAATATGACTGATTCTCTGCCGATCACAGCAGGCGCACAACGCTTCCGATTCTTCAGCAGGCAAGTCTGGAACAATTAGCCCGTCCATTCCCGCATCGGCAAGCCGCCCAACAAACGTGTCGATTCCGATGCGATGAACGATCGCAAAACTCAACATGGCCACGGTCGGCAACTGAGGCGTCTCGCCGCGGAGTTGGTCAAAAATTCGCTCGGCAGTGACGCCACCGGCGAGCGAACGAGTGAACGCTGCTTGAATCGTGGGTCCATCGGCAATAGGGTCGCTATAGGGAAAACCCAATTCACACAATTGACAGCCGCTTTCGTGAAATGCTCGCATGAGGCCAGCGGTCAGCGCCAAATCAGGATCGCCAGCGGCAATGAATGGCATCAAGGCCTTGCCGCCACTTTTCTTGAGGTCCGCAAAGATGGAGTCGATTCTCATTTGTCTTTTTTCCGCAAGGATAATTCGTCGCAAAATAGGTTTTGATTTTTATCGAAGGATCGCCTGAACACAGCATGCAGATCCTAAAGAACCGTTATCATAGGATCGCAATCGACTTCGCACAAACCAACTTGTTTACCAATGTTTAGCCCAACTAAGAGTAACTATGCCGGGACTGCTAGAAAGAATCCATCAGGCCATTGAACAATTTCGTTACCAAGAGCCGATCCTGCAATCCGACACGATTACATTCGGTGTGTTGATGGCCATCTTGGGGTTGGTTTTCTGGGCCTCCAACCGAAAAACAGTGACCTGGTTTTACTATCTAGTCGCAGGCCTCGTATTGCTACTCGGCGTTGGATTACCACTGTTATTGGGACGCCCAGAAACATCTCAGGAGCAAACGACGTCTGGCGCCATTTGGTTCTACGCGCTACCCGTTGGCTTGTTTGGTTTGTTCATTGCTTTTTCGCCCCTGTATCGGATCCTACCGATGCTGCTCGTTTGTTACTTTGCGCCGTCGCTGCTAACGGCGTTCGGTTGGGTTGATCCAGACCAATCGAAAATTTACGACGTTGCGAAGAACTATTTGCTGCCCGCTTGCCTAGTCTTGTTGACACTAAGTATCGACTTCAAGGAACTGCTCAAGCTTGGTCCGAAAGCACTCATTATGTTTCTGACAGGCACCGTAGGCGTGGTTCTGGGTGGGCCATTGGCGTTGTTAATCGTGGGTTCGATCAGTCCCGACACAGTGCGAGGCGAGGCCCGTCTCGAAACGTGGCGAGGAATGTCGACAATTGCTGGCAGTTGGATTGGGGGATCTGCCAATCAAGCTGCGATGAAAGAGATCTACTTGTCTGAAGAAATCGAAAATGCACCGCCGGACTACGAAACGAAAGCTGGCCAGTTGTTTTCCGTCATGGCTGCCGTGGATGTTTTGGTGGCTGAGTTTTGGATGATCTTTTTATTGTTGGGCGTTGGCAAAGCTGATGCGATCGATCGTTTTTTCAAAGCTGACGCATCGAGCGTTGAGCGGCTGCGTAAAAAGATGGAGGACTTCTCGCTATCAAACGCTCGCATTCCAACCACGGCCGAGTTGATTGGACTACTGGGAATTGTCTTTT
Source organism: Planctomycetaceae bacterium (assembly GCA_024642765.1). GTDB lineage: Bacteria > Planctomycetota > Planctomycetia > Pirellulales > Pirellulaceae > BJ22. The sequence continues at coordinate 6,266 of JAHEAM010000148.1, read as the reverse complement.
TTGCGACTGCGATGAGTCACCTTGTCGGTGGCTGGCTCGCGGAATGGATCAAGATCCATGCGCCTGCACTCAAAAGCTTTAGTCTGGACTCAGCCTTCTTTTGGTTAATTATCTTGGCGACGACCATCGGGTTAGCACTTTCATTTACACCAATCAGAAAACTTGAAGGGATCGGAGCGTCAAAATTTGGAACGGTATTTATCTTCATTTTGGTAGCGACTATCGGGATGAAAATGGACGTGCTTTCGATTTTCAAATACCCAGGACTGTTTCTAGTGGGATTGATTTGGATTTCATTTCACGTGGGATTGTTGTTTCTGGTGGGTTACTTGATTCGCGCACCTTATTTCTTTTTGGCAGTGGGCAGCAAGGCGAATATCGGAGGAGCGGCGAGTGCCCCGGTGGTCGCAGCGGCCTTCCATCCCTCGCTCGCGCCCGTGGGTGTTTTGCTGGCAGTGCTCGGATACGCCTTGGGCACCTATGGAGCCTATCTTTGCGCTCTCCTCATGGAACAAGTCGCTCCAGCGGCTGGCGGTTAGACAACAAAAAACGCGAGCATACCAAATGCTTGGCGTGCTCGCGTAGGTGTTTATTTTGCTAGGTTGAGTCTACTTGGCCCCAAGAGCTGTCTCGATAACTTTGACGACTTCATCGCTACTAGGACTTGTACCGCTGGCGAAACGCGCGATTGGCTCACCTGATTTCGATAAGATGATCTTTTCGAAGTTCCACTCGACATCACTCTTGCCCTTGGGCTGCAAATTCAAGCCCGTGAGGTGCTTGTACAATTCACATTGTCCATCGCCCTTCACATCAATTTTCGAAAACATGGGGAAGGAAACGTTGTACTTGCTCGAACAAAACGTCTTGATTTCGGCTTCGGTCCCAGGCTCTTGTTCACCGAATTGATTGCAAGGGAAACCCAAGACCACGAAGCCTTGGTCACCGTATTTTTCAAACAGCGCCTGCAGATCAGCGTACTGCTTAGTCCGGCCGCAATAACTGGCCACGTTGACGATCATGACAACTTTACCATCGTAGTCGCTAAGCTTAACATCTTCACCATCGATCGATTTGACCGTGAAATCAAGGGCTGCTGGCACGTCTGATTTTTCTTGCTGAGTTTCTTGAACTGGTTCTTTGATCTTTTTCGATTCCGTTTCTTGGGCCACAGCGGGCCAACCATTGAGGGCCATGCTCAACAAAGTAAGCAGGCCGATACTAAAACTTCTTTTTGACATTTTTTTGCTTCTTAAATTTAGGGCTGTAAAAATTGTCGTACCCGCGAGTCGGGTACTCATCAGTCAATTTGAACGTCGCATTGGCTCGCCTCCCGCCTTCGCAGGAATGGCCGTTGCTAGACGAATGAACGTCAGTTAATGGCTACTTTTTACGAGTGTAAATAATCTCCATCGACTTCAACCATTCGTCTTTGGTTCCACTCTTCAGTTCGAACATCGTGAACACGCGTTTGTCGTCGCCATCGTGGACAGTCGTCGATTTCGATTTGCGTTCGCCTTCAGGTGCTGCCGCTGTCATTAGAGTAGTCATTGTATGGGTCTTGTTATCATAGTTGCCTTCCATGTGCGACGTGAAGTCATTCATGGAATCGACCCAACTGCCTTGATACTTTTTGGCTTCAGAATTGTAACCGATAATGGCATGCCCTTCGAATTCCATTCCGCCCAAATCGGCCCTAAACTCACTTATCAGCCAGTTACCCACCATCCGGTTGTTTTCTTGGCCCAGTGATTCCATCGGTGCCACATCAGGATCTGCAGTACCATCTGCACCGATCCACATTTTTGTTTTTACCTCCCAGTTGCCAACATCCTTTTTTAAGATATCGAGAGGTTTCGAATCTTGGGCTTGGACCAACGAGACACAGCCCAACAAACAAACAGTCATAAATAAAAAAAACAATTGTTTCATCAAATCCCCTCATCATTTAACATAAATTTGGCCATACGCGAACGGTTGTCATTGCTCCCATTCAAATTATCAGTTGAGCGTTGGTTACGCAAATCCTACGATTCTGCTTTAATGAAAGTTTCATATTTTTCACCATTCCGTTGGTTAATGTCGCGAATAATGTCCCCAGCGAGCAGGAACGATCATGAATAACAAGATCTCACAACTAGAGCCCACGCAACTTTGGCAATCATTCGTCGAATTGAATGCTGTGCCAAGGGCTTCGAAAAAAGAAGAACGCGTCACCAAATTCGCCGCAGAATTCGGCCGCTCACTGGGACTTCTAACGGACGTCGATTCGACAGGTAACGTATTGATTCGCAAGCCCGCCTCGCCTGGGATGGAAGGCCGCCCAACCGTTGTGCTCCAAGCCCATCTCGATATGGTCCATCAAAAAAACAGCGACACAACTTTCGATTTCGACCAACAGGGAATCGAAATGGTTTTGGAAGGCGATTGGATTCGTGCACGCGGGACGACATTGGGAGCCGACAACGGAATCGGCGTTGCTTCGATAATGGCGATCTTGAAATCGGACACGGTTGCTCATCCGCCCATCGAAGCGCTCTTTACGATCGACGAAGAGACCGGGATGACCGGTGCCAAAGCTCTGCAAGCAGGCTGGCTCAAAGGTAAAGTACTCTTGAACCTAGACACCGAAGAGGACAATGAGCTGACTATTGGTTGTGCCGGCGGCATCGACGTCACAGGCACTCTCACGGCTTCAACCGAACCAACCCCAACCAAACATTTAGGCTTCCAAATTCGAGTGCGTGGATTGAATGGCGGTCACTCTGGCATGGACATTCATTTGGGGCGTGGCAATGCCAACAAGCTGATGAACCGACTGCTTTGGCAAGCCGCCCAGAAATTCGAACTGCGAATCGCATCTATCGATGGTGGCTCGCTTCGAAACGCAATCCCGCGTGAGTCACTTGCGATCATTGCGGTTCCAGCGATCCACGGATCATTTCAGGACTGGATGGCTGCAGAAACGGAAGTCCTCAAGTCCGAATATGCGACGACTGATCCAGACCTTGTCGTCGAATTGGAAAATTGCGAAGCACCTGCCAACGTCGTTGCCTCTTCAGCGCAATCACAAATCTTAGGCGTCACATATGCAATTCCAAACGGCATTTTTAGGATGAGCCCCAGCGTGCCAGGACTGGTGCAAACCAGCAACAATTTGGCAAAAATCCTTCTGACCGACGGAAAACTGCAATGGGCTTGTCTCACGCGTAGCTCGGTCGACAGTGAACGCGACGAATTGGCACGTATGATTCAAGCGACCATGCAACTGGCGGGAGCGCAGGTAACATTTGCAGGCGATTATCCCGGTTGGCAACCGGACCCAAATTCGCAAATCGTGAAACTAATGGGCGATACCTACCGAGAAATGTTCAACTCCGAGCCACACGTCGCGGCATGTCACGCGGGACTGGAATGTGGCATCATCGGGGCCCATTTTCCAGGAATGGAGATGATCAGTTTCGGTCCCAACATCCGAGGCGCACATTCACCTGATGAAAAAGTTCAAGTCAGCTCCGTCCAAAAATTCTGGCAATTCCTTTTGACGACGCTGTCAAAGATCGCTTGACGGCACGCGTTTGGTTTTGCCATCGACATGATGTGGCGGAGGAACGACGGGTTTCTCTTCGCCTTGGGCTTTGGGAACATCCGGTGCAATCGAGGCTTGCGCTTCCTTTTTCGACAAAGGCCGAATGCTCGGGTGACGCCTATGCTGCGTTTTTTCCGGAATCAACCCGCGCATGAATTCCAATTTCCCGAAACACAACAACCGATCGCCAGGTTCCAACACACGTTTCAATCGCGGATTGGGAACGACGGTGGTCCCACGATACAGCGTCAACACATTGATATCCCACTCAGCCAACCCCGATTCGTCAATGGTCTTGCCGATAAATTCCGAACCATCCGGAACATAGATCTCTGCGACACCGTATCCACGGCTTACGGTTAAGCGTTGACGAATGTCGATTTCTGGAAAATCCACTTGCGCGGCAATATAGTCGACGATGGCGCCGGCAATATCCAGGCGAGTGCAAGCCTCGATGCCTTCTAGGCCCGGTGAAGAATTGACCTCGATGATTTGCGGGCCATCCTGGCCCTCCAGCATATCCACGCCGGCAATCCGCAGGCCCATAATCTGTGCCGCTCGGACAGCAGCCACGCAATAGCTGTCGTCGAGAATCATCGGTTCAGTTAAACCACCACGATGCACGTTGCTGCGAAACTCGTTGCCCTGGGCAACCCGCCGCATCGAGGCCACGACTTGATCGCCAATGACGAATGCGCGGATGTCACGTCCGCGACTCTCGGAAACAAATTTTTGGACGAGAACGTTTTGTCTGGTGCTTTGAAGCGTTTCGATGATCGCCTCGGCAACCTTCACCGACTCTGCGAGGATAACGCCGACACCTTGCGTGCCCTCGAGCAACTTGATGATAACCGGAGCCCCTCCAACTCGTTCGATCGCGGGCAATACATCCTTTCGATCGCGAACGAATGTCGTCTGTGGAATGCCAATATTGTGACGCGACAAAATTTGCAGACAGCGAAGTTTGTCGCGCGAGTTGGCAATCCCGCCCGACGAGTTCGTGCTGAAGACATCCATCTGCTCGAATTGACGAACCACCGCTGTACCAAAATAGGTAACCGAAGCGCCAATCCGAGGAAGTACGGCGTCGTAATGGCTCAACGGTTTCGAGTTGTAAAACAATGCTGGCGAGCCGATATCCACATCGATCGCAAACTTGAGCGTGTTCAAGACCCTTGCCTTGTGCCCGCGCTTGATTGCCGCATCTCGCAGCCTGCGAGTGCTATAACAATTGCCATTGCGTGAAAGGATTGCGAGCTTCATGACTTTCCAAATTTTTTGCGGAGTGGTGGGTCGACTGTTTTCGACCCAAGAATGTCGTCAATCAAAGACAGAAAAGCAAGTGTCGAGCAAAAATACCGCGAAATGGGCATTCGCACGAACTCGAACTTGGGAAATTCGTTCGATTCGACCGCTTGTTCGAGCCGGTTGAGCCTGCGAAAACTCGGCTAATATCACGTTCAGCAGATTTCAAATTGCCGAGCCTTGCCTAGCGACCATAAGTTTCTAAAAATGAGTGCTGCTCGCCTTTATCGACAACAGTTGATATCGTGAGTCAGATGTAATTAACGCCAATGTCATGGGAGTCGATAAGTATGAAATGGGAAGGCCGCGAGCGCAGTACGAATGTCGAGGACCGTCGTGGACTTGGCCCCAGGGCAGCTGCCGCCGGTGGAGGTGGGTTGATCGTGGTCATTCTTGCTTTGCTCTACATGTTTCTCGGAGGCAACCCAGAGGATGCACAGAAAATGCTGCAACAAACAGGTACGCAGCAACAGACACAACAACAGCGCCCACCGCCTGACGACAAAGCCAAAGAGTTTGTCCAAGTTGTCTTGCACGACACCGAAACCATTTGGACAAAATTGTTTCGCGAAAATAACGTTGGTGGTGAATACCAACAACCCAAATTAAATTTGTATTCTGGCCAAACAAGTTCAGGATGTGGTATCGCTTCCTCCGACGTTGGGCCCTTCTATTGCCCCGCAGACCAACAGGTCTACATCGACCCGACCTTCTTTGACCAACTCGCGAAACGCCACAAGGCCGAGGGCGACTTCGCTGCTGCTTACGTAATCTCGCACGAAGTCGCTCACCATGTTCAGCACCTTTTGGGCTTGGATGTCAAGTCGAAAGAAGTTGAACGCGATGCGAACAGAGCCTCCGTTCGACTGGAACTGCAAGCCGACTATTTGGCTGGCGTATGGGCGCACCATGCTCATAGCGAATATGGCATTATCGAAGAAGGTGATATCGCAGAAGCCATCAATGCCGCGAATCAAATCGGCGACGACACACTCATGAAGGAAGCCGGCGTAAAATACGTGGACCAAAGACGATTCACACACGGCAAATCTGAACAACGTGTGCGATGGTTTACTCGCGGACTCAAAACAGGTGACATGAACGCCTGCATGGATATCTTCGAATTAGACTACGACGACCTAGCGCCTTAGCGGTGGCGGCACGAGATCGTTTCGGGTACGTCGCGACGCACCGAACGTCCAACTTTCTAACCGTCAAACAAACTGTCGGGACGACTTATCAATTGTGCGTTTCAGCGTACCCAACGCACCTGCGTGTTTCCTGGGGAAGCCAAACCGAAAACAAACGTATTTGTCTCGGCAAGAACTTCGGCCTATCGGCAGGCGTCTCGCCCCCGGCGGGTGACGACGAG
>JAHEAM010000147.1 GCA_024642765.1 Planctomycetaceae bacterium | reverse complement strand
GGACCGCTGCTTGAAATGCAACCGAGTCGCAACCACGCGAATGGCTTCGCTGTCCAGCACTCCAGGCAAGTCAGCAATCTCATACACCACGCCTGCCGTTGCTGGTTGTACAAAGCTAACGGTCAAATCCTGACGTTGCGCTTTTTCGAATTGAAAGTCCAACATATAATCAAGCGAATCGATCGAGAAATTCCCGAGGATCATAATTGCGACAGCCATTGAGATGCCGACCACCGCCAAAGTTGCCTTGATCGGTTTACGAGCAACATTGCGAACGACGATTCGTAATTCGGTTGGTAACCAATTGGACGGAAACAACTTCTCGAGCAGGGTTGGCTTGAAACTGGTCGGCGGTTCAGGTCGCATTGCTTCGGCCGGCGGTAGCTTGATAGCGTTGCGGACCGAATACCAAGTCCCCAAAACTGCAGCAGCAGAAGTCAACAAAAAAGACAGAACGACAGCTAATCCATCGACTCGAAACTCGAGCACCGGAAATTTATAGAACTCCTGATAGATTTTTGTCATGTTGCTGGCCAGCCAAAAACCGGCCAACATCCCCATGACCGTTCCAGAAATCGAGATAATCAAAACAAAATGCAGATAATGAAAGCCGACTTCGTAACTGGTATAGCCAAACGCTTTTAACGCAGCTATTTGCTCCCGTTGTTTGCTAATGATTCTCGAGATCACGATATTGAGCAGAAATGCGGCAACTGACAAGAAAATTGCTGGTGCCACGATTGCCATTCCACGCAACCCATTCATTTCATCCATTAAATAGCGATGCGAAATTTGGTCTTCGCGATCATAAGCACCCACGCTTCCAAAGGGTTTCAGTAAAGCGTCCAGCTTGTCGATTACCTCGACAATGTTTGCGTCTCGCGCCACCTTCAGCGCGACGTTGTTAAAGGCGCCGGTCATGTCAAACGCAGCTTCAAGATCGCGTTGGTTGATCCAGAAAACTCCGAACCGTCGATCATCGGGAAAGATACTGCCTGGCTGAATCTGAAGTACATATTCTGGCGAAAGAACCACACCAACGATTGTCAGCGTTTGGCGTTTGCCGTTAATAATCGCGCTGACAGTGTCACCGGTAACGAAGTTGTGCACTTGGGCGAATCGTTCCGACACGACGACTTCACCTGCACGGCCTGGGATCATCATTCGCCCGCGCCGCAAGTAAAGCTTGTTAAGGCGACTTTCGCCAGATTCGGGAAGTGAGATCAATCGCGCTGTCGCCGGCTCAGTCATTTCTGGCACGTTGATCAACACATCGAATTGCAACCGCGTTTCAACGGATGATATGCCCGTCAATGCCTTGATACGTGGCTCGATCGAACTCGGAACACGCCGAGCACCTGAAAAAACATCCGCAAATCGATATTCACGATAAAAGTAGTCTTTGCTCGATACAAGCGACTTGTAGGCGCACATTGACATCACATACGTCGCGACACCTGCCGCAATCACGAGCATGATGGCAACAACTTGGCCTTTCGTTTGCCAAAGGTCGCGAATCAGTTTGCGGTCGAGTTTACGCATTTGTCTAACTTGTCAAAACTTGGATCGCAAACCAAATCCTCGACCGGAACGCCGAGACAATATTCCGCAGCTACCATTCCAAACCGGTTGCCGACACTCGCGTTGTGTTTATTTGTACGTTGGATATCTGACCATCGGACATCGAAACGACTCGATCGGCCATTTTGGCTATCGCAGCATTGTGAGTTATAACTGCAGTGGTCGTGCCGAGTTCGCGATTGATTCGAGCAATGGCATCCAAAACAATAATGCCTGTTTTGACATCGAGAGCACCTGTTGGTTCGTCGCACAGTAGAACTTTAGGGCGTTTTGCAATGGCACGTGCAATGGCGACTCGTTGTTGTTCGCCACCAGAAAGTTGGGCGGGGAAATGATTGGCGCGATCCTGCAATTTCACCAACTCCAGTGCCTCAAGTGGGCTCATCGGATCTTTCGCGATTTCTGTAATTAGCTCGACATTTTCTTTGGCAGTTAAACTTGGAATCAAGTTGTAGAATTGAAAAACAAAGCCAACATTATCGCGTCGAAAACGAGTGAGTTCTGTTTCGCTGGCAACCGACAGATCTTGATCGAGGTAAAAAACTTTTCCAGAGGTTGCTACATCCAGTCCGCCGAGAATGTTTAGCAAAGTCGATTTGCCACTCCCAGAAGCACCGAGCAAAACCACAAACTCCTGTTCGAACAATTCAATATTGACACCGCGCAGCGCCTGCACTTTGACCTCACCCATCTCGTAAACCTTGGTGATTTCTTGGGCGCGAAAAACTGCCGTTTTTGTCGATGTCGAATTATGCATAGAACTTAGTGGATGACTTGTCGTGAGTTGTCATCTTAGCATAAGAGCGCTGCATGGATTCGCCGATTACAAACCGACATTTGAGCGGACGAAATAGAGTAGCGGGGCACCGTTCAAACGGCAACACCCGAACCAAACATCCAGCGAATGAAATTCAGTTACATTCGGCTCAATGTTGTTACGCCAGAATCTCTTTGATCAGCTTGCCTTTAACGTCGGTTAGACGCATGTCACGCCCCGACCAACGGTAGGTCAAGCGTTCGTGATCGACTCCGAGTAAGTGCAGCATTGTCGCATGCAAATCATGAATTTCGACTTTATTTTCGATCGCTTTGTAACCGTATTCATCGGTTGCGCCATAAGTCATTCCGCCTTTGATTCCACCACCGCACATCCAAAGGCTAAATCCAAACGGATTATGGTCTCGGCCATCAGAGCCTTGGGCAAACGGAGTACGTCCAAATTCGCCCGACCACACGACCAGTGTTTCTTCGAGCAAACCGCGTTGATCTAAATCAGTCAGCAGTGCCGCGATCGATTGGTCAACGGCCCGCGCATTGTCGCCGTGACCCTTTTTTAGATTCCCATGTTGATCCCAACGATCATGACCAATGCCGGGGCAAGTAAGTTCAATAAAACGGACGCCCTTCTCTAACAACCGTCTCGCCATCAAACAATTCTTGCCATAGGTACGTGTCCCTTCAAAATCGGAATCGAGACCATACATCGTTTTTGTGGCTTCGGACTCATCGGAAATATCAGAAACCATCGGCACGGCCGTTTGCATGCGAAACGCCAGTTCATAGTTGGCAAGCGCTGACTCCATTTGGTTGTCTGCGCCAAAATGAACCATGTTTTGCTCGTCGAGGCGATGCAAAAGTTCAAGTTTCAATTTCTGTGCTTTTGACGTTTTCTCAAGGGGAAGAATATTGGCAAGCGGAACGTCACCGGGGTTGAAAATGGACCCCTGATAGGTCGCCGGAAGAAAGCCGCTATTGAAACAATCCAAGCCTCCCGGCGGAATCAAACCGCCATTAAGCACGATGAAGCCCGGCAGGTCTTGGTTCTCACTGCCAAGGCCATAATTGATCCAGGCCCCCATGCTCGGTCGGCCTTGAAATCCGTTTCCTGTGTGCAAAAAATAATTGGCGTTCGTGTGTTCCGAAAAGTTGCTATACATCGAACGGATGACGCATAGCTTGTCGGCGTGCTTGGCGACATTTGGAAACAGATCACTTACTGGGATTCCAGATTCTCCATAGTTTTGAAATTCCCAGGGACTGCCGAGCGTGTTGCCGTTATTGTTGAACTGCGTGGGCTCCATTTTCATTTTAAAGGGTTGCCCATTCTCTTTTGTGAGTAGCGGTTTTGGGTCGAATGTATCGACTTGTGATGGCCCGCCGTCCATGTACAAGTAAACGACTCGCTTTACTTTGGGCGCGAAGTGAGGTCCGACGATATGCTCGTCCTTGGCCAAGGCACCGTAGGCGCGGTCTTGTAATAGAGCCGCTAATGCGACGGAGCCAAAACCGCAAGCGCTATGCTTGAGCCATTCGCGACGTGAAATATTTTGTGGGCGAATGCGACCGCAAGGGAAGTTTGATTTCATTGTTCGAACCTTAAATGCATTTCAAAAAAACTAAGCACTTGCTGCATACAAAATCAAATCAATAGACGAACGTAAAGGCCTTCATATTGAAAATAATGTGGGCCAAACTGCCCCAAGCCTCATCGCGCGTCATGCCGGCCGATTCTTGTGATAACGCGTCACGCAAAAACTCTTCACATTCGTCGAGTTCAGCAGCTGTCGCCGTTCGCCCCAATCCTGACAAAATCATGCCAGAGATTCGTTCGCGATCCGATAAACTCGTTTCGCTCAATACTCGCGTCGCCCATTTCTGCGCCTGGTCTTGAACGAATGGTGAGTTCATCAAAATCAATGCCTGAGCAGGAACATTCGACACATTACGGGCACCAGCCGAATTGAATGGAATCGGTGTATCGAACGCCAACATCATTGGGTTAAGAAAATTTCGACGTACCTCGAGGTACACACTGCGTCTACCGTTGCCATCGAGTGGTCCCGAGTTGCCCGGTCGACCGCGACCTTGCATGAACGGCGTCAAGTGAACAGCGACAGACGGACCGTACATCTCAGTACGCAACTCTTCGCTAACCTGAAGAATGGAATCGCGAATCTCTTCACCGGTGAGTCGCTGAATTCGAGCCGAATGCAGCAGTCGATTTGCTGGGTCAACTGCTGCTGCTTTTGCATTTGGCTGACTCGACAACTGATACGTGCGTGTCAATACGATACGCCGCAACATATCCTTGATCGACCATTTGGCATCGATGAATTCAAGAGCGAGGTAATCCAATAACTCTGGATGAGTGGGGGCCTCACCGAGGACACCCAAGTTATCGACGGTCGGCACAATCCCAACTCCAAACAGGTGGTGCCACAAACGATTGACAATCACTCGCGAGGTTAATGGATGACTAGGTGACACCAGTTCTTCTGCAAATTCTAAGCGCCCACTTCCCGACAATTTTGCGAACCGATCAGCGTCATGAAACGCTGACAGCGATCGTCTCGGGACTTGGCTGCCCGGAGTTTTATGGTTACCGCGGATAAACACAAATTCGTCTTCTGGCGATCCGTCGCACATGGCTATAACCCGTTCAGGCAAGGGCAATTCCTGCGCGAGGGATTGGCATTTCTCGAACGCCACTCGCCAATCGTTCTCAAGATTGACTTTCCTCGGCACCGATGAAGAGCTCGAACTAATCGCCGTCGGAACCGTTGTTGTTGTGAAACTTGGCTCCAGTTGATTTCGCAAAATCCAGTTGAGCCCGTTCACGCTGTTACAATCAAGTTTAGCCATAGCTTCTGGCAAAAAACCGCTTAAGCCATTGACCGCTGCGTTAACGATATCTTCAGCATTCGCAGAGTTAGCCCATTCGGCAATCGTAGAATTGAGCGGGTTCGGTTCTTCGATTTCAGGCTGTCCACTTGCGAAACGAATTTCATCGATTGCCGCCCAACCCTCACCCAAATCATTGATTTCGATGTAGGCCCTGTGTCCCTTGTAGTTACGCAGATCACCACTTTGAATAGCCCATCGGTAGTCATCCGATTTGGGAAGGGTCTTCGTCATGTCGCCGAACAGCAAGCCATTGAATGTGTCGAGCATGAAGCCATCGATAACGATTCGGACTTGAATGTTTTCACCGCGATAGTGGTAAAGGACTTGGTCACCCGTGATTTCAAATGTTGGTGAACGCAGTGAACCGGCTAACCTGTTTGCAAGTCGATTGGACGACGCAACCGAAGTAAGCTCCAATTCCGCATTGGCATTGAGCATTTTGTTTGAGTCGTGTAACTTTTCGAAAGCCAAGCCCGTAGCGAACCAATCGTCCGGGATACCCTTTGAAAAATCTGCAAACAGTATCGAGTCTTGCTTCAATTTCTGGTTCTGTTCGGCGGCTATTTTCTGTTTGTTATTTAGCAAATCCTTGAGGGATTGCACGGCGTCTTGATCGCCGTCGGATTCGACCAGTTTCTTGATGGCGAAGAGCGGACTCGACGGTCGGTTGATTGAGTCATGGCGCAGTGTATCAATCCAACGTTGCAGTAAGGCTTGATCCAAACTCTGGTCATTCGAACGCTTGGCCATCCATTCAGCCGAAGAGATTTTTTCGACGCCGTTTGTTTCTTTCGACCAGGCCAAATAATCCAATCCGAGCATATAGCGTTTGATCGCTGTTTCGTTTGCACCGGTGATTTGGAAATGCAATTTGTGCTTGCCCGGCGAAAGTTCATGGCGGCCGATGACTATGGAGGCAGTTGTTAGCTCCGCTGCAAAACAGTCAACAGTGACTGCCTCGGTGGCTCGTTCATCGAGCCAAATCTTGACGATGCCGTAATCGTTCGCCTTCGTCAAACGAACAACCAACTCGCTGCTGCCAGCGTTTTTTTCAGGCACATCGAATTCAATATCGAGTGTTTCATTGATCTTGCCGTCTCGCCACCATAGTTGTTGATTGCCTTGCCAAGAGAAGTTGTTTTCAGGTTCAATCTTTTGAACTTCGACAACCCCACTAACTTGGTTGGTCGATTTCAGTTTTTCGCCTTGAAGCACATGTTGGTTGACATCGAACGTACGCAAATAATCGATCGATGCAGCGAGGTAGGAAGCCAATTTCTGTCTATCAATATTCAAAATGAAACCGCTTGCTTCGAAACGCAATTCAGCCTCACGTTCTGCAATTGAAATCTCTCGAAGTTTTGTGGCAATCGTCTCATGCGGATCGAGATAGGCTAATTGTCGCCGACTGCTTTGGAGAAAGCCCGCCAGCGCGTAATAGTCTTCTGTAGAAATAGCATCGAATTTGTGATCATGGCAACGAGCACAACTAACGGTGACACCCAAGAACGTCTTGGTCATCACGTCGATTTGATTGTCGATCCGGCCCGCCTCATCGCCTTTGACGTCCACTGGTCCATGCGTTCCCTCTCCTAAGAACCAGAAACCCGTCCCGATAATGGATTCATTGAATAAGTCATTCGGGTTCAATCGCGGGTTTTGGAGCAGATCACCGGCAATATGTTCACGGGCGAAATTATTGAAAGGGACATTTGCGTTGAACGCTCGAATTAAGTAGTCACGGTACTTGTAGGCGTGTTCGATTGGATAATCGAATTCATGCCCGTACGTTTCCGCATAGCGAGTAAGATCCATCCACTTCCGAGCCCAATGTTCACCGAACCGCGGCGAAGCCAAGAGTCTATCGACAACTTTCGCGAATGCTCCATCGGATTCGTCGGCCAGAAAGGCTTCGATATCGGCGGTCGTTGGGGGTAGGCCAATCAAGTCAAAAAACACACGGCGGAGCAAAACAGAGCGTGAGGCATCGTCGGCAGGCGCCAATCCGGCGGCCTCAAGTTTTGCCAACACAAATCGGTCAATATCCTCACGAGCCCAATTGGAGCCTTTGACACTGGGTATCGTTTGACGTGTCGGTGGCTGCCAGCACCAATGTGATGCGCGACGTTCTTCAAGATTGAATTCGGCGTCCGCAGGGTTCGCAGACTTATTCTCTTTGGGCCAAGGAGCACCTCGTTTGACCCAATCACGGAGGATTGCAATGTCCTGGTCGGGAAGCTTCGAGTCCGGCGGCATTTGATATTCGCCTTCGTACTCGACGGCTTCGATCAAAAGGCTGTGGCTTGGGTCTTCAAGATCGATTGCGGCACCCGTATCGCCGCCTTGCAAAATTGCATCGCGAATGTCCAGACGCAGTCCAGCCTCTTGTTCGTTGGGACCATGGCATTCATGACAATTTTCGACGAGCAAAGGTCGAACGGATGATTCAAAGAACTCTAAGTCTGCTGCTGAAAACTCCTTTTCCTGTATCGCAAAGATACTCTGTGCCGACAATCCCCACAAACAAGTCAAAGCAAACCCAAAAAGAAGCTTTAAATATTGGCGACGGTGATTCGTTTTCATTTCTTATGCCGTTGAAATATGATGCTGTCTGTGCGCACTCGCGATCGACCAGAACACTCTTGTTCCATCATAAACGTTTAAAAGTGTGCCGTCACGCAAGACCTTGTCCAAATCGGTGATTTCATCGACCTCAAACAGCTCGCCAATACGATTTCCGATGCGATTCCAAGGCATATCGACGTAATAGGACTAAAATCGTGCAAGAGTGTTCAATTATTCGAAATGAATAAGAACATTCATAAATCCTTGCAGGCATCAAACGCGCGAGGATCGCCGTATGCTTGAATCTGCGAGTGCGATCGATTCAAGTTGTAGATGCGAAGGGATATTTGTCCGACTGACTCAATTTGGCCTTATCAAATAGTTTTGGAAACGTTATGCGAGCTCGATTCGATTCCTCTGTTGCTACTGTTTTGGTTCTCGTCATCTGCGTCTTGTGTTGCAAGGATTCAAAAGTAGCTGGACAAGAGCCCAGACTCGGCGGTGCCGCACGACTTGAATCATGGACACTGAATCGGGCCTTAGCGAACAACTCAAGGTTCAAGGCATTGGAGTGGCAAGCTCTGGGGCCCAAGTTTGCGGGCGGCAGGATTGAGTCGATAGACGCTCCTCGGGGTGATCTGGGAACCATCTACGCCGGCGTGGGCGCTGGCGGCGTTTGGAAGACCACGAATGGTGGCCTGACTTGGAATCCGATCTTTAACCATGAATCGACTTTCGCGATCGGTGATTTGACCATTGCGCCCAGCAACCCCGACATTGTCTGG
>JAHEAM010000146.1 GCA_024642765.1 Planctomycetaceae bacterium | reverse complement strand
AGGCTCGCTTCTGCCCCATTGTGAACGGCAATCCCCACCGACGCAGCTGCCAATGCAGCGCTATCATTAACGCCATCTCCGACCATTACAACTGTTTCGAATTCGCCAAAAGATTGTTTTACCATTTCAACCTTTTGCTCAGGAGTCTGCGCGCCAAGGGCCATTGAATGCTGAATTCCCAAACGCTCAGCGACTTGATTGACAATCCGTTGGTGATCACCGGATAGGATCCCGACTTTCCATCCTGCCGAACGCAATTGGTCGATTGCGGACAGCGTATTGGCACGAAGTTTGTCTCCAATCGCAACGATGCCGACTATTTCTTGATTCGCCGCGATCCAGCAAGGAGCTAAGTTTTCAGCGAGAATCTGGTCCGCGAGAATTCGAGACTTGCGATCAATTTCAACGCCGTTTTCGTTCAACAATTTTTCGTTGCCGATCAAGACTTTCATTTCAGACAGTTCACAAGCGATGCCTTGACCCAAATGATCGACGACAGAAAAATTTCTCTCCAAATCCGCTGCACGATTACTTGGCCCAACATAATCGGTAATCGCTCGAGCGATCGGGTGAGAGGATTTGGATTCAAGCGTCGCAACCAGTGGCTTCCATTTTGAGTCGCCATGCCACTCTCGGACTTCGAGTTTTCCCTCAGTCAGCGTACCTGTTTTGTCCAACCAAATCATGCCTGGGCGGTCGAGCAGTTGAAGGACATCGCCGCCCTTGATCATGATTTTACGTTTTGCTGCTCGGCCGAGTGCCACAGAGATTGCGAGTGGTGTTGCCAATGCCAAGGCACAGGGACATGCGACGACCAACAACGAAACGGTTCGGTCAACAGCTACCGATGCATCAATCCACAACCAAATTCCGAAAGTCAGAGTGGCTAGGCCAATGACTGTCACAACAAAATAGCTGCCTATACGATTGGCCCATTCAACAATCTGCGGCTTGTCGAGCGTTGCTTGTTCGACCAATTCAACGATTTTGCTCAGCCGAGTTTCACGGCCGGTGGCAATAGACTCAATGGTGATCGGCGAGCTTTGGTTTAGAGTTCCTGCTAAAACGAAATCGCCAACCTGTTTGCGTTGTAATTTTGATTCGCCTGTAAGAATCGATTCGTCAATATCAGTAGTACCTTGAACTATTTTCGCGTCGACCGGTAAAAGGTCGCCGGCAAAAACGGAAAGCAAGTCACCGACCTGGACGAGATCTACAAAGGTTTCGACCGGTTGCCCGTTCACTAACTTTCGAGCTTTTTTGGGCGTAAGTCGATAAAGCATTTCGACTGAATCCGCCGCCAGGTTCTGTTGCCTAAATTGAATCCAACGTCCAACAAGTAGCAGAAATACCAAAACAGATAGCGAATCGAAGTAGATCTCTCCAACACCTCGAATCGTATTGACCACTCCAGCGAGACCACCGACCGTCAAACCCAATGCAATGGGCAAATCCATGTGCGGTGTTCGAGTTCGAATTGCATTCATCGCACCGTTAAGGAAAACTCGACCCGGCCAAAATAACGAAACGAGGCCCACGACGCAGCTTGCCACTCGTAGCAACTGGCCCATGTCGACTGCCATGTGCGCGAACATCCCTAGGTACAATGATGTTGCGAAGAGCATGTTGTTGCCAGCGGCAGCTGCTGCGACACCTATCCGAACGAGGTGCTGACGGTTCTCATTTCTTCGCAACGCCTCACGTTCGTTTTCGCGAATCGGATGGGGTGTGTAACCCAGTTGATACAAGCTTTGCGCGATCTGCGACAGTCGCACAATGGTTGGCTGCCAACAAACTTGGGCGGTTTTTCTCGCCCAGTTTAGTTTGACTTCAATTACTCCCGGAACAATTCGAGGAAGTTTTTCGATCAACCAGATGCAAGCAGCACAGTGTATTCCACCCAGTTGTAATGTGATTTGGTGAATATCATCATTGATTTTTTGTCCAAACGTTTCCAGAAAGGCGGGTTGGTCAAAATCGTCAAATCGAGTTGACGAGCTTGAAAGGTCTCGATTGGTAAGCGTCGCCTTCTCGCGCCTGTCGGCCATCTGATAGTAATGATCGAGACCATTCGAGTGAATAATTCGAAACGCCATTTTGCAACCACCACAGCAAAATTGTTCGGTCGAGTTGGCCTCAATAAGGCCTTTCGGAACTGGCAATCCGCAGTGCGCGCATACTAGTTGCAGTGGCGTCGCGATTAATGGTTCCTTACCGCTTAAAGGTTCCATTGAACGAAAACTAGCTTCAGAAAGTGCCATATCACTCTTGCTCGCAACAACATGGGAGTTTGGAGTGATCGACGTTTTGTACTTTTTCGATCAGGTCTTCTGTTTTTTGAGTGACGTTGGTATCGCCTCCAATCACAACAGGAGCTCGAAATGCGATCGTGAACACACCGATCAGAATCACCATGGTCGCCATTGCCATGGGAATTTGACGTTGGACTGAAGCGCCCAATCGGTTGAGTCCAAGCATTAAGGCAATCATGATCGGAACGGTACCAGCCCAGAACACGATCATCACTAGGGCACCTGCCAGCGGCCGACCGGTACCGGCCGCCACGATCGCAAACGTATACAGCCATCCGCAAGGCATTAAACATGAAAACGCACCAATCAAGAACGCGCGGCGCAGTGGAGGTTGTTTGGTGATCATTTGAAAGTGGCTCTGCAAGAACGCTTGTAGTCGCCCAGCAATGCTTGGCAATTTGATCATAACACCGAATTGTCGTAACAACGCAATCATGCCGACCACGATCATCAACCCGCCTGCCACATAAGTTGCCGCCTGTTGCCAAGACGAGAAAGCGACGCCGTTATTCAGCGCCATCCCCATCGAACCAAAAACGACACCGACGACCGAGTAGGTCGCGAGTCTACCTGCGCTATAAGCCGAAGCGCGAATCATTGATCCATTTCTTTTTTTTGCCGATTTTTCTTCGTCAACAGATTTGAGGGAGGTGCTGCCGGCCAACATTGCAAACGGGCCACACATGCCGACGCAATGCATGCTGCCGAGTAGGCTGCCAATGAATACCGTTCCAAGTAAGACCCACATCTATTTATCCGCCTTCAATTCGTGACGTTCATTGATTAAATAGGTGCCTTCAGCAGTTTTTGCCGTTCCTGTGAATTGCCATTTGCCCGCTTTTTGCAGTTGAAAGAAGCCTGCATACGTACCATCGTTTATCTCGTCGAACTTTATCTTTTGGGGTTGTGAAGCTTTGGCACAATGAAATGCCTCGACTTCAATCGTCGCGCCGCTCAGGGGGATCTGTTTTGCATCTTTCAGTTGGATGGTAACGCCATGGATGCCTCGAATGTCTCCTGCTGGATCAACAAGCAGTTCTGTGGCCCAGCCGAGATGGTTGCTTGATTGTTGCTGAGCCTTTTCGTCATCCCATTTCAAAGCTTTTTCGTCATAGCCGGCCACAACTGCATGTGATTGATCATTTGCAGTAATCGAAATGGCGATCGTCCAGATGATTGCTTGAATCAAGAAGAATCCTAGAATGATTCCCGTCCAAGCGAGCTGAGCCATTTTTTCACGATGTTCAAAAGTCGTCGTCAATTCAGTCATAATGGTCTCGAGTCGATATTGTCTGCATCAATTGAGGATAGGGCGCTACGCGAAAACCTCGGTTTTTAATCATAGGGACCGATTAGTTTGAATCGTAACGTTCGGGAAACCCCTTTATCATTTTCGATCTGAAGTAGTATCGTCGCTCGCGCAAATTGGAAAATGCTTTTGGGCGCGATGACTCCAATATGAAATGTTTTCGTTTCATTTGGTTCCAGTTCCAAGGCGTCTTCGCTCAAATCCAGTTCCACATCGTTTGGCTCAGATACGTTCGCGACGAATGTCATTGTTTCGTCACGTCGATTTGTTAGTTTAAGCTTTAGCAAGTTACGGACTCTTCCATCTTCGGTGATTATGCTAGGGTTGCCTGGCTCTCGTAGGATAACTGCGTCAAAAGTCTTGCTGGCCAGGAACACCGTGATGAAGGCCGTTGCAATGCCCGCTAGCAAGAGCGGATAGATCAAAGTCCTTGCTCTCAGCAAACCACTTTTTTCACCCCGGTCGCGAGACTGCGAGCTGTAGCGAATCAGATTGGGCGAGCGGCCCAATTTGTTCATCACGGAATTGCAGGCGTCAATGCACTGGGTGCAGTTGATGCATTCCATTTGGAGGCCACCGCGGATGTCGATTCCGGTGGGGCAAGTCGTCACGCAATTGCCACAATCAATGCAATCACCGATGACGGGTAATTCACCTGCCGAGTTGGCATTCGATTTTTTTGCCTTGCCCCTCGGCTCTCCACGGTTTTGATCGTAGGCGACGATTAGCGAGTTTTGATCGAGCAGCACGGATTGGAACCGTCCATAGGGACATGCAACGAGGCACATTTGCTCTCGGAAGAAGCAAAAGTCGAACATCATTGCAACGGTCACTAAGGCCATTATGAGGAACGGAACAGGGTGATCGATCGGCGATTGTCGAACCCAATGACTAAGGCGTTCTACACCAATAAAATAGGACAAAAAGGTATTGGCAAGGAAAACGCTAACCAGAAAGTAAACGAAATATTTTGCCCCGATTCTCCAGGCCGGAACATCTTTTTTGCGACCGCCGCGACCCTGGGTGCCATCAAAAAGCCTTTCGATGGGACGAAATACGAATTCCATGTAGACCGTTTGCGGACAAGCCCATCCGCACCAAACGCGTCCGAAAAGTGCTGTGAAGAGAAAGATTGTAAGCAACATGCCGACCATGAAAATGGCCAACAATATTGTGTCTGTCGGCAGAAACGTGAACGAAAAAATCGTGAAACGTCGCGCAACAATATCCAACAGAACAAAGGGCTTGCCGCCGATTTTAATAAATGGAACAAGCGTGAAGACTGCGATCAACAGATAGGCCATCCAACGCCGTAACGTCAGCAACTTACCTTTGCTCAGTTTGGGCTTCAGCCACCGTCTTGAGCCATCCCGTTCTAGGGTGCTTAAGACGTGTTCTTCAGGCTCTAAGATTGAATTGCTCATTTTTCGTTGTTTTGTTTTGAAAGTCCTTGACGCATTGAGTCATTCGCTGCCGCGATGGTGCGGCAACGAGTTCTGTTGCCCCTGAGTTTGCCAGTCCAGATATTCCCGACCTTTCTCTTACTTCGAAGCACGCGGGCGGAGGACTAAAAGTTTAAGCGAGAGGGGCATTCTTTGTGTGCTTTGTCGCCTTCGTTCTATTGGCCCCAAGGTGGAATCACACTTCCTTCTTGTTTGCCATTTCCTGGCACAGGTTGACTTCGCATTGAGGCGATATAGGAGGCAGTCAAGACAATTTGGTTGATGTGGCTTAATCGGTTTTTCCAAGCTGGCATCGCGCCGTTGGCAGCGCCGTTTTGAATGATTTTCACAATGTCTTCGACATGCTGAACATTTTTCCAATAGTCATCTGTCAAGTTGGGGCCAACAATGCCACCGCCGTCAGGTCCGTGGCAACTGACACAATTCGTTTTGTACACGACTTTGCCGACTGCCAACCATTTCGGATCGTCCATATACTTTAAAATGGTTTCTCGATCGGGTTTCAGGTCACCAAGTTCCGCGAACCGCAATTGCAGAATGTTCTCCATTTGCTGGTCATATTGCCCCTCCATCGTGCGACTTTCGACACCTAAATGGAAGTACAACACATAGGCTGGTGCAAATACAATGAATAACCAGAACAGGAACAGCCACCATCCTGGTAGTGGATTGTCGTACTCTTGAATTCCGTCATAACAATGGTCTGTCAAATTCTCTTTGGGTGTTTCAGAAACAGTCTCACTGCTCATTAGTTATTCTCCTGTCCGTCTTGAAGGACGATTTTGGCTTGTTCGTTTGTGATGTCGTCGCGAATCAAAAGTGTTCGAATAACAACCGTGAGAAAAACTGCTGCAAAAATCACTAACGCGATCTCTGCGAAAATTGCATAATTGAGAAAACTTGTTAATTGCTTAATCATTGGACACCTTCCTTGTTTTCATCAGCAAGATTTTCTGTGGTCATTGGCTCACTTGTCGCGGGATCCGTTGTTGCATCTGAAGAAGCAGGCTGTGCCTCGGGACTTCCTGCAGGAGCGTCTGTCTTAAACAAGTCGGTACCGATACGTTGCATATAGGCAATCAATGCGATGATTTTAGTATCTTCAAGTTTGACTGTTTCTCCCGACGAATCTTTGACAGTACCGTCTATCGGACCACCTTGCTCGGTAAGCGCTTTGACAATTTCTTTCGCTTGCTCCAACGCCATTTCTTTCGATTCGGTTAGTTCTCTTGTGTAGGGAGCACCTAACATCGAGGCAGCGCGAATTCGAGCGGGAATGCTATTGAAATTCAATTTTTGCGTGATCAGATGAGGATAGGCAGGCATGACGCTGCCTTTGGTCATCGAATCAGGCTCGCGAAAGTGTTCAAAATGCCAGCGGTTCGATTGCTTGCCACCTTCTCGAGCGAGGTCTGGTCCGATCCGACGCGATCCCCACTGGAACGGATGATCGTAAATCGATTCACCAGGTTTCGAGTAGGCCCCGTATCGTTCCGTCTCAGCAAACAGAGGGCGAATCATCTGCGAGTGACAGTTGTAGCAACCCTCAGCAACAAAGATGTCTCGACCTGCCAACTCCAATGGCGTGTATGGGGTGACCGTCCCGATCGTTGGGATATTCGATCGAATCAAAAATGTCGGAATAAGCTCGAAGGCCGAAGCCGAGACAACGGCAATCGTAACCCAAACTGTAAATCGAATAGGCAGTCGTTCCCAAACTCGATGCCAACGGCCTTGTTTGAAAATATCGATCTTGTTTGCCAGTTCAAGAACTGGAGCGTCCTTCAAGCGTGATTGAGGAGCAGGCGGATCGACATAATTACCAGACAAAGGCGCTGCTTGAATCACTGGAACTTCATAAGTACTTGGACGTGACATCCATGTCATAAAATAGTTAACTGCCAGCAGCACTATTCCTGTAATGTACAATGCTCCTCCGCCAATTCGCGTCCACCACATCGGCAGAATAGCATTTACCGTTTCTACGAAATCGGGGTACTCGAGGTTTCCTTCGGGAGTAAACGCTCGCCACATCAGGCCTTGTGTCAAACCGGCAACATAAATCGGGATGATATACAAAAGGATTCCCAACGTGCCTAGCCAGAAATGCCATGTCGCCAGTTTCGTACTCCATAGCTTCGTTTGGAAAATTCGAGGCAACAACCAATACAGCATTCCAAACAACATAAAACCGTTCCAACCCAAAGCACCAGAATGCACGTGTGCAATGGTCCAGTCGGTGTAGTGCGACAAAGCATTGACGCTTTTGACCGATAGCAACGGTCCCTCAAAGGTTGACATGCCGTAAAACGTAATTCCCACGACATAAAATTTTAAAACCGGATCTGTGGCAACTTTGTGCCACGCACCTCGCAACGTCAGAAGTCCGTTGATCATCCCACCCCAACTCGGCATCCAAAGCATCAACGAAAAAATCATTCCCAAGGACGAAGCCCATGATGCAAGCGCTGTGTAGTGCAAATGATGCGGGCCCGCCCAAATGTAAATAAACACCAGAGACCAGAAGTGGATGATGCTCAACTTATACGAAAAAACGGGTCGTTCGGCGGCCTTGGGCAGGAAATAGTACATTAGACCCAAGAATGGCGTCGTTAAGAAAAACGCAACAGCATTATGGCCGTACCACCATTGCATCATCGCGTCTTGAACACCCGCATAAATGGGAACACTTTTGATGAAGCTCGATGGAACGACTAGGTTGTTGAAAATATGCAGCATTGCCACTGTGACTATTGTCGCAATATAAAACCACAGGGCCACGTACATGTGTCTTTCACGGCGCTTGACCAGCGTCATTATAAAGTTAACACCAAAGAACCCCGCCCAAACTAACGCGATTGCGATGTCGATCGGCCACTCCAGTTCGGCGTACTCCTTACTTTGCGTGATACCAAGTGGCAAGGTGACTGCCGCTGAAACGATAATCAATTGCCATCCCCAAAAGTGGAGCCAACTCAGAGTGTCGCTCCACATACGCGCCTTGCAAAGTCGCTGTGTCGAATAGTAGACAGCGGCAAAAATTCCGTTTCCCGCAAACGCAAAGATTGCCGCGTTCGTATGCAAGGGGCGCAGTCGACCAAACGAGATGTATTCTAAAACGGTCAACTGCGGCATGACCAACAGAATTGCCACGATTAGCCCCACAAGTGTCGCCACCGCACCCCACACAAGAGTTGCCAAGGCAAACATGCGGACGATTCGATCGTCATAGGAAAAACTATCGAGATGTTGTCCGGCAGTAGCGGGACTGGTCGACGGCAGCGATTGCTGTGTAACTTCATTCATTTTTTGTCGTTGCTTGTGTGCGAAAATTGTGAATTGGATGCAGACCGGAAAACACGCCTTACAGCAAACCCAATACCAATCGAATAAGGTGCAAATAATGCGCATGCGCATTATTTGATTTCGCACTTTGATCACTTATCAACAAGAAAACGCTGCAACATTCTGTAGAGGATTTGCGCCAAAAGGGCAGGAAAGTTCGAACCGGGCTGTCGAATGACTTCACGAGTGAGCGATAGTGCAC
>JAHEAM010000603.1 GCA_024642765.1 Planctomycetaceae bacterium | reverse complement strand
ACCCAAAAAATAAGCGGAGAAGACAGGATTCTCTGGAATAACTCAAGCACATTCGTTTGTAGGTGTTTTGCCGCGACAATAGTTAAATTGACGTTGATTAGCTCTGAAGAGTTATAACAGATTCGAAATGGTTTTCGAGATGCATCGCTACAAAAACGCTACAAATTTTTTTCAGCAAACAGTCTCTTTATACCTCGCAAGAATGAGCCAATGTTCCGCGAGTTTGCTTTGCATGCCGCAACATAACCCTTCAAACCGCATAGAAAACGGACGTGTTTTAGAATGGTCTTGCCAATCAATGCTTCAAGGTTTGAAAGTCAATTGAAAAAAAATAGTTTGAAGCTAATTTTGAACAGAGCATCCGACAGTCCTTTCGATACGGGCGAGCGATCCGGCTAAGGTTGCTTCCAAGCGGGCGGTTTGGAGTTGGAACATGAGGACTTCGGTATAGTTGTCGATTAGTTGAACGAACGTCGTTTTACCCACCGTGTATTCCGACATCGACACGTTCAGAGCTTGCTCGGCCTTAGGTGTGATGCGATCCACAAACAGATTTCTCTGCGCATCGAACGACTGCGCTTCGGCCAGCAGTCGCCGCAGTTTGCCCTCGATTGACAAATGCTCGGCGTCGAATTGTTGTGTCGAGCTAATTTTCTGAGACACAGCTTCGTTGACACCAGCCTGAATTTTTTGCCGCCAAACCGGAAGGTTGACTCCCACAGAAAAACTGATCATGTCGTTGCCGTCGGCCACAGGACTGATCGAGCCACCAGACGACATCATGCCGTATTGGGTTCCAAGGCGAATGTCGGGATACTTTTGCAAACAGGCCAATCTTTGTTTTTCAATGTCACGCTGGATTTGCCACGCGAGACCGCGTAGGGCCGGGTTACATTGCTCTGCCTGCTGGATCAAGGACTCCAATTGTGATGGAATATCTTGGACAGGAAGATTCGAATCCGTATTTACGTCGGTCAATGTCGGCATCTGAATCAGGGCCGCCAGATCAGCCTGGGCCACTGCCTTTTGCTGATTCAAATCCAAGAGTTGCTGTTCCAGTTTTTCTTTTTCTAGTTCGGCGCGAATCACATCCTGTTGGGAACCTCCGGATCGGTATCTCGCTTCCGCAACCTGGACCAGTTTATCGACCAGATCGCGATTCTCTTCGACGATGTGAATAGCCCGATTCGCAAACCAGATTTCGTAATACGCGAGTCGAACTGTTTCCGTTATTTCACGCTCAACTTTTTCCAGTTCAGCCTGTGCCATACCAACTTCGCGATTGGCAATCTCGCCTTTGGTTCGGCGCTTTTCCGGATGAGGAAATTCCTGGCTGATCCCCATTTGGTTTGTCATTCGGCCGCCAGCGGTTTGCAACGAGTTTGATTGAATTGGCCAGAACATGGTCTCCGCCATTGGATCAGGCAAAGCAATTTCCTGAGGATATCGTTGCTCTGCTGCATTCACCTGGGCTCTGGCGGCCATCAATTTGGGATGCGAAGCCAATGCCTTTTGCAGGTAGTAATCGATACTGCATGACGAATTGTTGGGCGTTTCACGAGTGGCGTAAGGTGTGTCTTCGAGTTTTGGCTGACCGGAAGCCGTTTCAGGATTCGCTGATTCAGTGTTGTCCTGAAAAGAAACAAGTTGGAGCTTGCCTGATTTCGTTTTGTTTGAATCGACGGCTGGCTTAGCAGCGATTGGACCGGCACCCTCCGTTTGATGTACGACGTTGCAACCCCTTTCAGGTTTATTTGTATGGCAAAAGTGGCTCGTTCCGCCTTGACAACCAGTCACTACAAGACCAACGGTAACGGCCAATCCAATGCCGAACAAACTTTGTCGCTGCGATGCGATTTGATCCATCTTGAATCCTTCTGCCGGTTAGTTCACCGTCGCAGTTTGCGGAAAGAATTGGGGGCAATGTCACTTCAGCTATGCGCGACTCATTTAGGTGGATCGACCCATCCATGCAGAAAATCCGTGAAATCGGTTTTTGACGCCAGAATCCGCAAAATCGTCAAAGCTGCCATTTTGAAATTTGTTTGTAATATTTGGAGAGCCTCTACGTCTATGAATCTGGGATGCGAAACGAATAAACCTTAGGAAATGCATGCTTTTTGTGCCGATTTACATTCGCTAGCTGTCCAAATCAAGTGTCGCAGTTAATCTCAATGGATTCCGACTCAAATTGACATTCCCTAGAACAACCCGCATACTTGAAACGTAACGTTCGCAGTTTTTCCCGCTTTAATTGAGGGCCATTCCTCTGTTCCGCCAAAGTCATAAAACGATTTCCCTGCTCCTGGTCATTGTCATGACATTTGGAAATGCGGTTTCGTTTGCAGGCGGAATTCGCTTTTCAGAATGTGA
>JAHEAM010000145.1 GCA_024642765.1 Planctomycetaceae bacterium | reverse complement strand
CATAAGCGGCCTTGGCTTTCTCGAACTTGCCGCTTGCAGCGTAAAGTTCTTTGCCGTGATTGTTGACCTCGGCTGAAATTTCCCGCCACAACTTGGTTTTGACTTCGTCCGAATTGTCCGGCACTCGCGTTGCAACAACAGTTGACAATTCTGCTAACAGCATTGCGTGCGTTTTGACATCACGCCAAATGCGGCGATTTTCTGGTTCAGACTTGAGTAATTCTTTCAGTGCCTTGAAACTAGGTTGCCATGCGTTTTCCATAAAGTGATGCATGTCATCAACTGGAGAAAACTCGTTGTCTGACGCATTTTCTGCATTTGGGCTTACTTCCGCTTTATCCGGAATGGGGCTAGGATTTTTCTTAACTGGATCCTGAGGCGAGTTTCCACCAACGATAAACGCCGACGACAGGATCGCGGCCACCAACATTACAACAAAAATTTTCATTTCCTACCTTTCAATTAGTTTTCACTTGGCATATTTCGGCAAACATTTTAGTTCAACGGCATGATCTGTTCACGATTAGGGATGATCACTTCCGGTAAATTCGCTTCCTCCAATTTTTGTTTCAGCGCCGTTGCGGAATCCATTTCGCAGTGGACTAAAGCGATCTTTTGGACATTTCCCGTATGGCAAATGCCTTCCGCCCATTTCAACAACTCGCTTTGATCAGCATGCCCACTACTGCCCTCAAGTTTTTCGATTTGCGCTCGAACGGTGTACTCTTGGCGGAAAAACCTAACCTTTTTGTTACCGTCGAGAATATGCCGCCCTGTTGTATTGGGGGCCTGATAACCGGTAAACAAAATCGTGTTCTTCGGATCCTCAATGTTGTTTTTCAAATGATGCACTACACGTCCCGACTCGCACATGCCCGAGGCTGAGATGATCATGCACGGCTCATTAAAACTATTTAACTTTCTCGAATACTGGCTACTGCGAACATAATAGAGGTTTTTGAAGTTCAAGGGGTCTTGATCCTCCTCGCTCAAAATCCGCTCAACCATTTCGTCGTCAAAGCAATCCACATTGGCGCGGAATACGTCGGTGGCATCAACCGCCATTGGACTGTCAACGAAAACTTTGATCGGCGGCACGCGCCCCGCCTCAACCAGATTGTTCAACCGATACACGATCTCTTGGGTTCGCCCCACCGAAAACGCTGGCACAATTATTTTGCCTTTGCTTTCCATAGCTCGATTGATCAGGCGAATCAAAACCGGATCGGCATCGTCTTCCTCAGGGTGAAGTCGATTGCCGTAGGTTGACTCCATAATGAGATAGTCTGCACCGCTAACGGTTTCTGGGTCTTTGAGGATCGGTCGATGGGGACGGCCAAGGTCGCCGCTGAATACCAGGTTCACCGTGTGGCCGTTTTCGGTTAACTGCAATTCAATAAACGCAGCACCCAACATGTGACCGGCTACGTGAAAACGACATTTGATTCCTGGCATTACGTCGAACCATTTATCGAAGCCGACGGAACGAAATAGCTTGAGGGTCGCAACCGCATCGCGAGTCACGTACAAGGGAGTTAACGGTTCGTTGCCATCTTGCTTGCGTTTCTTGTTAATGTACCTCGTATCCGACTCTTGGATACCCGCGCTATCGAGCAACATAATAGATGCAAGCTCACGGGTAGCGGGAGTCGAAAAAATGGCTCCGTCGAATCCGCTTTTGACCAGCGATGGTAGGTTCCCGCAATGATCGACATGTGCGTGAGAAAGGATGACGGCATCGACTCGGCTACCGGCGAATGGCAAGTCACGATTTCTGTGATAGGCTTCCTTTCGATTACCTTGAAATAGTCCGCAATCCAGAACAAGTTGTTTGTCGCCGACCTTGACCAAATGCATGGAACCCGTGACAGTTCGCGCTGCACCCCAGAACTCTACATGCATTTTTTGTCGCCTAATTGAGAAAGTAAAAAGATCGATGCCGGATCATTTTAGCGAATCTGTGACCACTGAAATCGTACAACGAGAAAAATTAATGTTCACGCTGTCGAACCTAAGGCTTATTGGAACGGCCTGTTCACGGAAATATCTCACCGACCTCTAGAAAACCATTTGCTCCATCCTTCTTAGACATTTAGTCCCGTCAACGAATCGCGGGGGCGACGATGAGTGCAACCGCGAATGGAATGCTTCTTTTCGAGTGTGACTTTCTAGCGAACGTCAACCTAAGGAAAAATGGGGATTTATCTTGAAATTTAATATTGGGAGTTGAATTGGCGACCGCTTGGTTTCTTAATCGGTAGGAACCCGATTTGAATTCAATTACATCAGGAGTATCAACATGCCATTCGTCTGCCGCCTAAAAGTGTCTTAGAGAAAGTGACATTGAATTGAAAACCTACTTTGTAACTTGCCGCCTCGGAATTTTTCTACATTTGGTTGTAGCTCCACGGTGGAGAGCTCATATGGAGGAGTCCATTGAGCAATTTTTTCTAATTTGGGTGTCGGGCAACTGCAAGATTTGGCGGGTGCTAAGCTAGAAGGGTATTCGAACGTCGAAATTGCCGAACATTTTGGATGCTCCGAACGAACGATATATCGTCGTTTGCACCTTATTCGTCAAAAATTGCAGCAGGAGCGAATCGCCAACCATGAAGATTCCAAGAAAAAAACTACCGATCGCGACACTGGAGCGGATTGACGATCTTCGTGCCTAATTTGAACGCCACTGGCAGTCCAAACAGCCACAAGCTATCAAATCTGTCATCTCTAACGAACTGTCTGAAGACGAAAAAGACGTTCTGCTATCGGAGCCACTAGTTTCGGAGATTGATCATCGACGTCGCCACGGGGAATCGCCTGCCCTCGAAGAATATGTTGATCGCTTTCCCGAAAACGCAAAAACCATTTGCGATGCGTTCCGACTCGAGCTGGCCAACGGCCGAGGATTTGAGCCACAAAGCATTGAACAGATCGCCGAACGATTTCCGGAACCTCGAGATCATTTTCGTTGCTTGGTGCCGGAGGAATAGTAGCTGTTTACAAGGCCAGACTTAGGATACTCCAAAGTTTAACAGTTCGGTCGTCGACGAATCGAGCGAAGGTAGAGGCTCTCGACTTTGTCCCGCGCCCATTGCGTCTTTCGCAAAAACGTCAAACTGGATTTGATAGACGGGTCGCTGTTGAAACAATTAATATTGATTCGTGCACCCAATTCGTCCCAGCCGTACTGTTCGACTAGATATTCAAGAATCTCGACTAGTTTCACTCCGTGTAGCGGATTGTTGGGTTGCTTGTCCAAGTGATTAGCAGGTGTTTTCGACTGTCTTTCTGGCGTCTGGTCGTCAGGGGTGTCTTGGGACATCATGGGTTCTCTGTTGGAAACATCGGTGCGCTGCTGATTTCCGATTGAAATTCCGTCGGCGGACTGGCGCGTGAAAATGCAAAATCGCAGTAAAGTTCGGAGCGATTCTTTCACCCGATTTTACACTGAAATGACACGACGAAAACCTGAAATTCGGATCAAAAGCTTTGGCATCTATTCCAAATGGGATGGAGCCTCAAACGAGCTTCCACGGATCGTTGAATTCATCAGCCGCGTTTTAGCCGAACTAGATGTCGAGTTTGGATTCACAGTCAACATCAAAGGAGCCAAGAACCGAGAACTAGAGTATTGCATCTATCATCCCAATATTCTGGACGCCGACGGAAACATTCGTCCGCCATTTGACGGAACCGTTTTCGTCAAAACCAATGATTGGGATTTTTATCTCGGCGACACGATTTGGTCTCCGATCGAGAATATGCTTGGCGCCTGGCGCATGACTCTTGGACTCGACTGCAGATTGATCGTGGACAAGACATTTGAGTTGTACAAATAGTTGTCGGTATCGATCAGGTAGCTTCGATCGCGACTGCTTGCTGCTTTGGAAGGCCAAAGAAAATTACTTTGAAGTTAGCCTTTAATCTGTTGCCACGCCGAGCGACAGAATTTTTTCGTTGTGGTTTAGTTTCGCCGCAAACGAGCCTCCGACGGTGAATTTTGGCCTGGCAGATGTTGGAATCCGCTTTCGTTAAGTGCGGGAGCCAGTGATTGCGATCATTGAAAAGCTGCACGTCTTACGGAGGTATCTGGCTTCGAAGCATTGACTGTCAACTATTGCTCATCCTTTCCTAACTCGATTACTTGCTGGCCTCATGTTGGCACACAATATCGAGATGGACTTCGCGCATTGTTAGCCAGAAATCGTTTTCCATTTTTGTGTCATTCGAGCGAACGATATTCAGGCTGATCTGCAGTTTCTTGAGTACCCTATCAAACTGACTCTTCGTGCAACCGGTCTCGGCCATCGCACGCGTACGAAGTGGTGCGGTGTAGCCAGGTTCTAAGCGGATCAGGTGGTAGAGTTTTTGCGAAAGCAGATCGAGTTTGTCCACTGGTTGAAATGCTGACGGATAGTGTTGATTGCGGAAATGATTCAACTCCATCAGCACTGCATCTCCACATTGAACCTTGCCGTAGAAGATCCTGTCCGGATAGGATTGAGGGATCCTAGTCTTCCAGTCCCAAACAGCCATGACTTTTGGACTCCAGCCTCCGGCTTTGGGTTTCTTTTCGGAAAGAGCAGTGTTGCCCCACAAAGACTGGTAGGGTGAAGTCTTGCAGCCGAACACGGTGCAAATTTTTTGTTCCAGCACGAATCGGTAGGCTTCATCAAATGTCTTGATCATGCCGAAATTCTTGCGCAAAAATACGTCCAATACAAATTGCAGCCGGTTTTTTGCGCAACTTAACCCACACAAATCTAATTGTCCAATCACAGAAGAGAAAATCAAAAGTGGAAATTCAAAAGGTCAGGCCGGCATGCCCCCTTTGATTCAACACTCCCGGTCGCTAAAGAGTGAAAGCGTTTGATGAGTCACCTGTTCGTAGCGGAATCGGCGCAAGCCGTCCGGTGATCGTCCGCAATTCGATATCAATGCAACACCGGAGGACTTGGCCCCAAGAACGGAACGGGCAGTGCCAAATTCCCAAATGGGCAATGGCATTGAAAGACTACTTGAAGCTCATCGACTGGACGGGCCGCAAAGGTCGCAAGGACAAACGCGGCAATGTACCCGCTCAAGTGGCTTAGATTCTCCAGCGACTTGGGATCGACCGCGGCATGTGGTGCGGTTTGGTCTTGAACGTTCGCAAGTACTTCGGCGCGGCAGCAGGCAACCCAGGCAGTCTCTAATCCGGCGGCATCCAAAGAGGCCAAAACTGGACCCGAGGCCAATCCGCAGCCCGCGTCTGCTTCCCTTGAAACTAGCTACGTACCACTTGAAGCGGGCTTCACCTGAAACGATGACAGTATCGACTTCGAAAAAAAGTTTTTTTTAATACTGCGATTGCGACGCATTCTGAATTGCAGTCACCGCCCATACATAAGCACAGCGACCAAGTTGTTGACTACGTCTCACAAGCTTGCTAATTCCGAACACGTTCGATGTACTCGCCGGTTCGGGTATCGATTCGCAACACGTCACCGATGTTGATGAACGAGGGGCAGACGAACTCCGCCCCAGTTTCAACTTTGCACGGTTTCGTCACGTTGGTTGCAGTGTCGCCTTTGACTCCTGGGTCGCAATATTCGACCTTGAGCTCGACATGGTTTGGTGGCGAAAGAGTGATGGGCAGACTATTATACAAAACCATCTGGCAATCCATGCCGTCTTTCAAGTACCTCCAATTGTCATCGACTTGTGCAGCGGACAACTCGTATTGGTCGAAGGTCTTCGAATTCATGAAGACGAAAGTATCACCCTGTTTGTAGAGGTACTGTACGCCGATGTCCTCGACATCCGCGACCTCCAATTCATCGCCACCTTTGTAGGTTCGCATCAACGTGGTGCCGCGAATCAAATTCTTAAGTTTACATTCGTAAAGAGCGTTGCCTTTACCTGGCTTGCGAAAATTCATTTCCAGCATCAAGTATGGTTCGCCGTCGATTTGAATCTTGAGGCCTTTACGAAAATCGCTCGTTTTGTACGTCGCCACTGCTCACATCCCTTAACTTTTCTATTGATAAACACTATTGTGTCAAAGATGAAGATTCTAGCTAATCAAGACAGTTTTGTCGGCCCCAGTTCGCAGTCGTGGCAACAATACGTCAAAACGGCCATTCGGGACGTTCCGACGCTGTTGAAATCTGTCGGGTTGAAATCGCCGGCTGGACTGGGTTCAGACACCCATCCTGATGCCAATACAGCGAAAACATTCGAGCTTTTTGCTCCCCTGCCCTATGTTCAGCGGATCCGAGCTGGCGACTGGAACGATCCCTTGCTGAGGCAGATACTCCCCGTACAAGCTGAAAACGATTCAACAAACGGATTCTCCTCTGACCCCAACAACGAACTGTCTGCCACAATCGCGCCGGGCGTCTTGAAGAAGTATCGAAACCGAGCATTGTTAGTTATTGCGAAAAGCTGTGCGATCAATTGTCGTTACTGCTTTCGTCGCGAATTTCCATACGACTCGTTGCCGCGAACCAAGGCCGAATGGGGCGACAGCCTGAACTTGATCGAAGATGATCCGACGATCTCGGAAGTCATATTAAGTGGCGGCGAGCCATTGCTGAACGTCGATGCTAATTTGCATTGGCTAGTTCAAGAAATTGCCTCTGTACCGCATGTCAAAAGGCTGAGAATTCACACCAGGATGCCGGTCGTGATACCACAACGCGTCACACATGAGTTTCTGGAGCTACTGCAAAATTGTCGATTGCCAACAACTGTCGTGTTACACATCAATCATGCTCAAGAAATTGATGATTCGGTAGCTTTTGCGGCAACCCAATTGCGAACTGTTCCGCAATTGGTACTTTTGAATCAAAGTGTATTACTACGCAATGTGAACGATTCTTTCGAAGCTCTTGCTGCGTTGTCGTGGCGACTATTGGATGTCGGAATAATTCCCTACTATCTTCACCAACTCGATCGCGTTCGTGGAGCGAGTCATTTCGAAGTCGCCAGGGAGCGGGGAATTCAGTTATTGAACGAATTGTATCGCGACCTTCCTGGATATGCAGTTCCGAAATACGTGTGCGAGGAGCCAGGAAAGTTCGGCAAGACGATGCTGTTTCCGAACGTTGAGTAGCAATCGCACCAGACAGAATTCTCAGTTTTGTATCGCCAAGAGGCATTTTTGGTGGGATTTGTTTCGAATCTACCCAAAGGAATTGGCTATTTGTTGTTGAGGCAAAATGGGGCAGTTGGTATATTTTACGGTTTGATTTTTGGGCAATCTGTACCCAGACGCTTCTGCGTTTGGTCGTCAATTGTGTTTGTAAGTTTGAGATTTGTCCGTTGGTCTAATTCGGGTTTTGAATGCGTTTCACACAAATCGATCGGATTGTTGCCCTAAAGAAGGGTGACTCGATTACGGCAATTAAGGGCTTGGCTCTGTCTGAGGAGTATTTGCAAGATCACTTTCCTCGGTTTCCGGTGATGCCTGGCGTGTTGATGCTTGAATCAATTTTTCAAGCGTCGATGTATTTGATTCGCGCGACTGATGATTTCGCCTACTCAATGGTTGTCATGAAGGAATCACGAAACTTCAAATTTAATGGTTTCGTGCAACCAGGCGATCAACTGGTTGTGGAATGCAAGATCCAATCCGAAAAAGACGGGATTATTAAACTCAAAACAGAAGGAAAGATTGACGGGAAAACTGCTGTTTCGGGATTCATGTTTTTGGAGCGTTTCAACCTAGTCGACCGGAAAACGGGTGCCGAGGCAACAGACGCTTACATGAGACATCAATTTCGCAGAAATTTTCTTCGACTCTTTGATCAACTCAATAAACCAGAGGCCGTGAAGGAAGCTTTTTCCGTTCGCGTCTGATTCAGTATTTTTTTCGAACTCAGTATTTTACATCGCTCACAGGAGAAATTTGACAATGCCATCGAATGAAGAAGTTTTTGAACAAGTAAAAGAGGCATTGACCGACGCTTTGGGGGTTGATGATGACGAAGTAACACCGCAGGCGACTCTGGTTGGCGATTTAGGTGCCGAGTCTATCGACTTTCTAGACATCGTTTTCAAACTCGAAAAGAGTTTTAACATCACTATTCCACGCGAAGAGTTGTTTCCAGACGACATCTTGGCGACTTCGACCTATATCGAAAACGGAAAGCTCAACGCTGAGGGACTCGCCAAACTCAAGCAACGGATGCCTTTCGCCGACCTTACAAAATTTGAACAAGACCCGCGCATTCAAGATTTCGGTAACATGTTGACCGTGCAAGATTTGGTAAATTACGTCGTGACCAAAACTGCCTAAACTGAATTCTGGGTCAAAATCCTCGAAGCGGCGACTGATATTGGTAGTTTGGCATTTCGTTTCATTGTTCATCATTGTGTTGTGACGCATGCGTTGGTTTTGGATCGATCGTTTCACCGAATTCGTCAGCGGCAAATATGCAAAGGCATTGAAGGGCGTAAGTCTTTCGGAAGAAGTCGTTGACGAATACGCCCCTGGTGCGCCCTATTTGCCGGCCAGCTTGTTGATTGAAGGCACAGCGCAATGCGGCGGGTTGTTGGTGGCACAGTTGAGTGATTTCAAAAACCGAACGGTCCTCGCCAAAATCGGCAATGTGACGTTCCATCGCCAAGTTTATCCTGGGCATATTGTCGAATTTCATGTCATCATTACGAGCGTGCAACCAAA
>JAHEAM010000602.1 GCA_024642765.1 Planctomycetaceae bacterium | reverse complement strand
AACGTTTTGGAACGAAACGAAATTGGCAAATTGCGAATGCGTCGGATGCGAGCTACCGGAAAAGTTCCAGCGGTCTTATATGGTCATGGGCAGGAATCGAAAAACCTGACTGTTGACTTGAAAGAATTGGAATCCGTTTTCAAACACAGCGGACATTTCGTCAATCTAAAAGGTGCGGTTGATGAAAGCGCGCTCATCAAAGAGGTCCAATTCGATCACTTTGAACAAATTGTGTTGCACGTGGATTTATTCCGCGTTGACGTCAACGAAAAAGTTGAAGTCGAGGTAGGGTTGGAATTCAAAGGCAGCGCAAAGGGGACGACTCAAGGCGGGGTTGTTCAAGCAGTATTACACGAAGTCTCGATTCTTTGTCCAGCCTTCGCGATTCCAGACAAGATTATTGTGAAAATCAATGACTTAGAATTAAATGGTGCTATTCGAGCCAGCGACTTGGATTTGCCAGCGAATGCGGAATTGGTGACGCCGGCCGAGACAATGTTGGTCCATTGCGTGAAACCAGTTGAAGAAGCAGAAACAACCGACGTTGCAGCGGAACCTGAGCTTGTTGGCAAAAAACCTGAAGGTGGCGATGACGACAAATAAGTCGTTCGGTTAGGGAGCATGAAAGCGATTGTTGGGCTGGGTAACCCAGGCAGAAAATATGAAGGCACTCGGCACAATATTGGCTTTGAATGTCTTCGGCGTTTTGCGGAAAACAAAGTGGTTTCTCGCTTCCAGTCGAAATACAACGCCGAGTTCGCGGAAGTCGGGATCGGCGGTGAAAAAGTTTTGCTTGTATATCCACTGACATTTATGAATCTCAGTGGAAACGCTGTAAAACCTCTTGCTGATTTTTTTCGTTTGCCGCTTTCGGAAATCCTTGTGATATGCGATGATTTAGCGTTGCCACCAGGACGAATTCGCTTGCGGGCCTCTGGGTCCTCGGGCGGACAGAAGGGATTGAGTCACATTTGCCAGCAATTTGGATCCGAGGAAATTCCTCGACTTCGAATTGGCATTGGTGCGACGCCACCCAATTGGGATACGGCTGATTATGTGCTTTCAAAGTTCTCGAAGGACGAAATGTCGTCAACGACAGAGTCCCTTGATCGAGCAGTGAAGGCAATTGAATGTTGGATTTCGGAAGGAATTGGGGCTGCAATGAATCGCTTCAATTCGGAACCCAATCCTGCCAAAAGTAAAAAACAAATTATTCCGAAATCAACAGGGTCAAACACGACTCAAGGGCCCATTTCAGAATAATAATTGAACTAGAAATTTAAGACAGTTGAATAGTCGAATTGAGCGGAGAAATAACTTGGCTGAAAACGTTTACGAAACAATGTTCATTTTGAATCCAAATGCCTACGCAAAAAATCCGTCAGGTGCGGCTTCGATGGTTGAGGATTTGGTGTCCGGTTCAGGTGGCAAGGTATTGGCCAGCCGGCTGTGGAACGAGCAAAAATTAGCGTACCCAATCGACGGACATCGCAAAGGCGTCTATTGGTTGTCCTATTTCTCAATCGATAGCGTGGAAATGCCCAAGTTCAATCGCGCGTGCCAATTGCAAGACATTGTCTTGAGACATTTGGCAGTTAATGTTGATCCGCGTATTGCCGAGACGTTGATTGCGGTTGCCAAGGGCGAGAAAGTCCTTGCTCCAGTGGACATCAACGTAAATGTTGACGATGACGAAACGTCTGAAGTCGACGACGCGACGTAATAACAAAGATATATCGTGGGAAACTATGTGATCGTTTAAGGCGATTTTGGTTTGTTGATATTATTTGCCGGTTGCAGAGGGAACCTAGCCGGAGCGTTTTTTCAGGAACGATGTTGAGGACCATTTTAAAAAGGGGAACAACATGGCTAGTTTTAATCGAGTTGTTTTGCTGGGTAACTTGACCCGCGACGTGGAACTGAAGTACACGCAAAACCAGGTGGCAATCGGGAAAATCGGTTTGGCGGTCAACGATCGCGTAAAAAAGAACAACGAATGGGTAGACGAAGTCACTTTTGTTGACATTACGTTCTTCGGAAGAACGGCAGAAGTTGCGAGCGAATATTTGTCGAAGGGCTCTCAGGTTTTGATCGAGGGACGCCTTAAGTACGAATCTTGGGAATCCGACGGACAAAAGCGCTCGAAACTGGCAGTTATTGGTGAACGCATGCAGATGTTGGGAAGTCGCACGGGTGGCGGGAAACCCCATTCGGGCGCTCACGCCGATGCGAACGAATATGAATCAGCATCGTCAGCAGTGTCTGATTCTGATCATTCCGACCATAATGATCGTTCAGAAGTGCCCGACGTTCCGTTTTAAACTATTTGAAATATTGATTTACGAACATTTGAGTTGACAGATTTTTTGAAGGTCGA
>JAHEAM010000144.1 GCA_024642765.1 Planctomycetaceae bacterium | reverse complement strand
TGAAGACCCAAGTTTTGTGGAAGCTGAGATTGCGGTTCAAATATTTTTGCATGACGTTGGGTTGCCTGTTCCATGCGTTGTGCCGACGAAGGATAACACATGTGGCTTTGCAATGGATTTCGACGGTCAACTGCGACTGGGGCGATTGGTGACTTTCGTACCAGGTATCGTTCTTGCCAAATGCAAACATGTGGACACCGAATTTTGGAACTCATACGGACGCATCGTTGGACAAGTCTGCGCTGCTCTCGACAGTTTTGACCATCCTGCAACCCATCGCGAATTTGCCTGGGACTTGTCAAAAGGCGAACAACTTATTCGCCAAAACATTGAGATGGTAACCGACAAAGAAATGCAATCGATGCTTAGAATAGTCGTCGATCAACATTCAACTGTCATGAGCAAGCTCTCAAAACCACTTCGTCAAAGCGTTGTGCACGGTGATCTGAATGACTGGAATGTTTTTACAACTGGCATGGATTTGACGAACGACCAACAACAAAATGTTGCAGGAATTGTCGATTTCGGCGATATGATATGGTCGGACTCCATTAACGACTTGGCCATCGCAATCGCTTACGCGGTTCTCGACCGCGACGATCCGCTTTCGATTGCGTGCCGGATGGTTGCGACTTGCCATCGAGAATGGCCGCTGAATTCGGACGAGTTGCAAGTTCTTTGGCACCGCGTGCAATTGCGTTTGGCAACCAGCGCAACGATGGCCGCGAAACAACTGGCAGTCGCTCCGCACAATGAATACCTTGGGATTAGCCAAGCTCCGATCGGACGAACACTACCAAGGCTGATGAAAATCCCCGCCGGCTTTGCCTATGCCGCATTCTGCCAAGCCTGCGGGATGGCCTTACCAAAATCGATCGAGAATGCACACGTATGGCTGAAGTCCAATGCTTCACGATTTCAATCACCCATTCGTGGACTCTCAAAACAGTGTTCCGTACGACTTGATTGGGGAGTTGCAAGCGATCTCATTTCTGGCGATCCAATAGACCTGCAGTTGAAACTTGAATCAGTCACGGACGAACTATTGAAACAAACGCCGAATCAATTTGGTGTCGGGGGCTGGGGTGAAGCGCGCCTCGTTTACCAGACAGAACAGTTTGCGGTCGAAGAGAGCCAGCCGCGAACGGTTCACATGGGCGTGGATGTTTTTGCAGTAGCAGGAACTGAAATCATTGCGCCCTTCGGTGGGACAGTTCACGCCGTCGAGAATATCGACCTCCCACTTGACTATGGTGGAGTCGTCATCACACGGCATGAAACCGCATCCGGCATACCTGTTTTTATTTTGTTCGGCCATCTTGATCCTGCTTCGATCGAGAATTTGACGGTCGGAAAGCATATTGACGGCGGCGACGTGATTGGCCGTTTGGGCGACCGCGACGTCAATGGAGGTTGGCTACCGCATTTGCATTTACAAGTCCTGGCCAATGATTTTGGATTGGCAACATCCTTTCCGGGAGTTTGCCAAGCAGCGTGGCAAGACCTTTGGTTAGCGTTTTGTCCGAACCCAGCGGCGATCCTGGGGCTAGAACAAGATTTTGTTACTAACCGCGCGATAGCGACTGAAACGCTCGTGAGCCAACGCCAAAAATCAATTGGTCGTAGCGTTCGTTTGTCTTACCAGGAGCCGCTTCAAATCGTGCGGGGATGGAAACAATATCTTTTCGACCAATCGGCGCAAAAATATCTGGACGCTTACAATAACGTTCCGCATGTGGGGCACTGCCATCCGAAAGTTGTTGAAGCGGCAACTCAGCAGATGAAGCGACTCAATACAAACACGCGATATGTCAGCCGCTTGCAAACTGAATTTGCGGAACGACTTGCCGCAACGATGCCTGCAGGACTCGATGTTTGCTTTTTCTTGAATTCAGCAAGCGAGGCGAATGAACTCGCCTTGCGGCTCGCGCGTGTTTATACGGGTGGCCGCGATATGATCGTTAACGAACACGCCTATCACGGGCATACGACTTCGTTGATTGACATTAGCCCCTACAAACATAACGGCCGAGGAGGGGAGGGACCTCCCGACTGGGTTCATGCGGTTCCGGTCCCTGACACCTATCGCGGCGAATACAAAATTGCCGACCCAGACGCCGGCCAAAAATTTGCCTCACATATTTCAAACGCATTGAAAACAATCGAATCACGTGGTGGCAAACTCGCAGGCTTCATTGCGGAAACCTGCCCCAGTGTCGGCGGGCAAATCATTCCACCAGCCGATTACTTACCAAACATTTACAAGCTTGTTCGCGCCGCCGGCGGCGTGTGCATTGCGGATGAAGTACAAACGGGTTATGGTCGGTTGGGCGACGGATTTTATGCCTTTGAGCGCAGTAATGTTGCGCCCGATATCGTGATTCTGGGCAAACCTATCGGTAACGGTCACCCGCTGGCTGCATTAGTGACGACACGCGCCATCGCGGACGCGTTTGACAATGGGATGGAATATTTCAGTACGTTTGGTGGCAATCATGTGAGCTGCGCCGTAGGACTAGCGGTCTTGGATGTCGTTCATTCAGAAGGTTTGCAAGAACATGCTTTGAACACCGGAAACCTTTTGCGTGAACTGCTTGGTGCAGCCATCGGCCATCACCCGCTGGTCGGTGAAATTCGGGGCAGCGGTTTATTCTGGGGTATTGAATTGGTTCGCGATCGAACAACCCTTGAACCGGCAACAGCCGAAGCCTCATGGATCAAAAACCATTTGCGCAGGCGAGGAGTGTTGATCGGCACGGACGGTCCATTCGACAACGTGCTAAAAATCCGCCCGCCTATGCCTTTCGATCACTCCGACGTCGCGACACTCGTATCTGAATTGGGGCTTGTACTTTCTGCAATTATGTAGCGGTATTGGTTCGCCAAGAAATGCCTCCGCGCGTCAATTGGTTACAATCAAAATGGCTTTCAAGGCTATTCGCGCAGTCAAACCAAAGGGACCCGAGATGTTCATCCGCTATTTTTTTATAACCTTCGTTGTTGTCGCCTTTGCACTTGATCGCGATTTATATTCGCAAGAGTTGTTCAAAGCCCAAACAATTGATTCGAGTATTTCGATCGGCTACGGAGTTGCAGTAGGTGATGTTGACGGTGACGGAAAGCCCGACATTTTAATTGCCGACCAAAAGCAGTTCGCTTGGTATCAAAACCCAGAATGGGAGCGGCATGTAATGGTCGAAAACTTGACAGAGCATGACAATGTTTGCATTGCCGCGCGCGATATTGACGGTGATGGTAAGGTGGAGGTCGCGGTCGGAGCCCAGTGGAATCCTGGTGATACGGAAAATTCTGGCTCCGTTCATTATTTGCAGCCGCAAAACGATCGGACGATGCCTTGGACGCCGATTGCATTGACGCACGAACCAGTCGTCCACCGAATGCGATGGGTTTGCATTGGGGAAGACCAATTCGTGCTTGTCGTTGCACCGCTACATGGACGCGGAAACATCAATGGGAATGGGAGGGGAACGCGGCTGTTGGCCTACCAACCTCCCTCCGACCCAGCCTCCCAACCGTGGCAAATAACTTTGTTAGATGATCAATTCCACATTTCACATAATTTTGATGTGGGGCAATGGAATAGTCTTGATTCTGATTCAACAAGCGAAGAAATTGCCTACCTAGGAAAGGAAGGTGCGATGTTGGTCGGACGCCATGACGACAAATGGCAAAAAAACATGCTGCCGGTTATTGAAGGCGGTGGCGAAATTCGGATGGGACGGCTGAAAGAAAAGGGGCGTTTTTTGGCTACTGTCGAGCCGTTCCATGGCGACAAGTTGGTTGTTTACGAATATCCAGCTGCCGAAATAATGCTCCGCCCAACCCGCACCTTGATCGACCCCAATCTGGCTCAGGGCCATGCGCTTGCAACAGGTGACTTTCTGGATCGAGGCTCGGACCAAATCGTCGTGGGATGGCGAAATACGAATGGTGCCGGGAAATTCGGGATTATGATTTATTGGAAAGCGGAACCAAGCGGTGAACCGCAACAATCAAATCCCAAAGACGCCGATTGGATTGGCCGTTGGGTGGATGATAACGAAATGGCTTGCGAAGACTTACAAGTTGCAGACCTAGACGGAGACGGAGACCTCGACATCGTCGCCTCGGGTCGGTCCACGCACAACTTGAAGATCTACTGGAATCAAAATTAGCTCGGCAGGCCTCAATCGTCACAATTTTCGTTCATGACATTGATTGATCCGAATAAATATCATTCCATTTTTGAAAGTTAAAATTTGGTTTGCCTTGCCCAAACCGGGAAGGGCAATTGCCATTGAATGGTACAGGGGTGTAGTCGCAAGCCACGTCAAATCGAATTGTTTAGCGACAAAACCCTATTCACTGCTTTTATTGACCTCAAGAGTTGTGGTAAAACAAGTGCACCTACCGACCGACCTAGTCGCGGGCGTTGGGGAGTTATTGATTCGTGTTGCCGCCGAATCGGCGCTTAAAAATGATGATCGAAGTCTAAACAACAAAACTGAGAGCAATTTGTATGAGCACAGCGACAACGGACCACTCACCACCAGAAATTCCAGAATTCGGGCAACTTCTCGGACATCCTGCTCCGCTTTGGATGTTGTTCATGTCGGAGTTTTGGGAGAGATTTGCGTTTTATGGCATACGTTGGGCTCTGGTCCTTTATATCGTAGCGCAATTTCACGGGGGTTCGGCTACCGGGCAGGCCGACGCCAACCTGACTTACGGGTCATACCTTGCGTTAGTCTACGCAGCGGCAATCTTTGGTGGATATGTTGCCGACAAATTCCTTGGCTACCAGCGCTCAATTTTGACGGGTGCTGTTTTTATGGCAGCAGGGTTACTCATGATTTCCAT
Organism: Planctomycetaceae bacterium; assembly: GCA_024642765.1. Classification (GTDB taxonomy): domain Bacteria; phylum Planctomycetota; class Planctomycetia; order Pirellulales; family Pirellulaceae; genus BJ22. The sequence goes on along the minus strand of JAHEAM010000144.1, from coordinate 3,828 downwards.
TCCTAATGAGACAGTCTTCAAGTTCGGACTGGCTACGATCGTTGTCGGAAACGGCCTTTTCAAACCCATTATTTCCACAATTGTCGGCAAGCTTTATGCAATGGGTGATGAGCGCCGTGACAGCGGATTCACTATTTTTTACATGGGAATCAACGCCGGTGCATTTGTCGCCCCGCTTCTCACCGGGTGGCTTGCGCAGGAAGTTTTTGACACGGCGGATGCGCCTGCTTACAAGTACGTCTTCATTGCCTCGGGCATCGGAATGCTTGTCAGTATGGTTTGGTTTTACCTTGGGCGCGGCCAGCTACGCGGGATTGGTAGCCATGCTGCCGGAGCAGAAAGCATGGGACGTGTGTTGCTGGTGGTGTTGGGTTCCATCGCTATGATCCCAGTTGTATATTTTCTACTCTCAGTCGGCGGAAAAAATTTGCAATTTGTGCTGACAATAATGTTTCTTGTGTTGAGCACCCTGCTAGTAGTCGAAGGAATTCGGGAGGGCGAAGTTGCCCGAGACCGTTCGATTGCAATGTTGTTGATCTTTGTTTTTAACATTCTATTTTGGATGTTTTTTGAGCAGGCAGGCAGTTCCTTCACGTTTCTTGCGGAAGATATTGTTAATCGCGATCTAGGAGGTTTCATATTCCCAACTGCGTGGTTCCAAAGCGTCAACTCGGTGGCGATTATTCTTTTGGCACCCGTGGTCGCTTGGGTCTGGATCCGTTTAGCAAAAATCAACACAAACCCTTCGATCCCAAGAAAATTTGGTCTAGGACTATTATTCAACGCCATGGCATTTTTGTTGCTCATGGTCGTACTAGGGCGAATGGTCGGGGCAGACAATAAGATTCCGTTTTGGAGCCTGGTGGCAGTTTATGTCATCCAGTCTGTCGGAGAATTGTGTTTGTCGCCAATTGGCCTATCGATGGTGACGAAACTAGCACCGTCGCGAGTCGTTGGCCTAGGCATGGGCGGGTGGTTTCTTTCAACGGGCATTGGCAATAACCTTTCGGGCATTTTCGCCAGCAGTGTCAGCGGTGAAACGGGCATGACAACCGCATCGGCACTGAGTGGCTACACGTTCGGATTTTGGGCTCTTGCTGCTGCTGGTGTGATTTTGTTTTTGATCGCGCCACTAGTCAATAAACTCATGCATGGTGTGAAATAGTTGCGGTTCAAAAAAACGTAGGTGCACAACACCCGTTTTCCTGAATTGGAATTTTCTTAAAATGGTAGAGTCATGTAGCGATCATGCGTAACGCGATTTGGGTCGGTCCAATTGATTGCGTAAAACGCCATAATTGCCGTGGTGCGAAAAAGCGGTGGCCAAACTTAAAAGAGAGTGACTGTCGCAAACGAGGATACGAGTCCTTGGCTAATGACGAACAGTATGGACTTTTGACCTCGTCCACCGTGATAAAATTAAGAAAATAAATGACTGTCGGGATTCAATGCGAAATTCCCCGCCCATCGAGCAAGCATTGGCGGCAACGTTTTGCTTTTATTGAATTGAATTGCAAATTTAAAGGTGTGAAAATGACGGATGTCGATACTCCTGTGATGATCGAGGCCCGCAATCTGAACATGCATTACGGTTCATTTGCAGCGGTCAGTGATATTACTTTTGACGTTCCCAAACGTCAGGTCTGTGGGTTCCTGGGCCCAAACGGTGCTGGCAAATCCACAACTATGAAAATCCTCACCGGTTACCTTGCGCCCACTTCGGGCTCGGTAATGATCGCCGGCTACGATATCGATACGAAACGCATTCAGGCCAGTGAACAAATCGGTTACCTCCCGGAAAACGGACCGCTATACAATGAGATGACGCCGAGGACATCGTTGAAGTATGTGGCGAGAGCTCGTGGCCTCAGCAGCTCTCGAACGATAGAACGCCTTGAATTCGTGATCCAAAAATGTGATTTGGGCGAGGTTTGGAACAAAACAATCGGCAAGCTCTCACGCGGATTCCGGCAACGCGTTGGAATGGCTCAAGCACTTATTCACGACCCGGATGTCTTAATCCTCGACGAACCAACGAGCGGTCTCGATCCCAATCAATTGGTGGGGATCCGGCAGTTAATTCGCGAGCTTGGCAAGTCCAAAACAGTTTTACTTTCAACACACATTTTGCAGGAAGTCGAAATACTCTGCGACCGCGTGGTTTTAATCAACCAAGGCCGCCTAGTGTTCGACGGTCCGCTTTCGAAACTTCAGCAGGCACCGGGTTTGGAGCCTGCATTTCACAAGCTGACGGGCTTCTCAATTCCCGCTAACGTTTAGCGTGAGGGGCCGGTCAAGCCGGTTGTCTTTATCTCGATCAATCACACAACTTTTGTTTGAATGGAGACGAATCAATAATGTTTCGCCTGCACGTTATTTCCGCCATCTTTTGGCGTAATGTCAGTCAATATTTCTCGAGCATCTTGGGCTATTTGTTTATCGTCGTGTTCGTCACGCTGTGTGCGCTAGCGACCTTTAGCCCCCAGTTCTTTTCCAACAATGTCGCCACGCTGGATCAACTTACGGAATGGTTGCCAACATTGCTACTGTTCTTGACTCCGGCTATCACCATGACTGCTTGGGCCGACGAACGTCGCCAAGGTACGGATTCGTTGTTGTTTACTTTGCCAGCTTCGGATGTCGAGATCTTGCTCGGGAAATACCTTTCGGTTGCCGCCGTTTATTCGATTGCATTGTTGTTTTCAATGACACAGTTGATTGCCTTGAGCAATTTGGGCCAACCGGATTGGGGCATTATTTTTTCGACCTACTTGGGATATTGGCTGGTAGGCCTAGCGCTTCTGGCGATCGGTATGTTTGCATCGTCGCTGACCGATAGCCCCTCAGTCGCTTTCGTTTTGGGTGTCGTGTTTTGTTTTGTGCCGGTTCTGATTGGCCGCTATTTCCGTGGCAACATGCTATTGGAGCCCTTAGGAATCGAATGGTATCTACGCGATTTTAGCGTGGGACTCATAACGATCTCTGGTATCGTTTATTTCGTATCGTTGATGGTCGTTTTCCTGTATTTGAATTTGGTGATGATCAGCCGGCGGCATTGGCGGTCCAATCAAGGCCCCAGGATGTGGACTCGCTATGGAGTTCGTTTTGTCTCGTTGGCAGTGGCCCTGGTGTCAGTCAACTATATCGTCAATGCCAATTCGACAAACGCTTTGACGCGGATTGATGCGACGGCCGAACATTCATTTTCTCTCGATCCAATGACTCTCGAAACGTTGCGGCAAGTCAGCGAGGCGGATCGTAAGGTTACGATCCAAGCTTTCATATCCGAGGATGTACCCCGTAACTTTGTTGAAACCAAGCAACGACTATTGGGAACGTTACGGCAAATTGACTACTTCGGCAAACAAAATGTCGAAGTACAAATTGAAAGCGTCAAACCGTTTTCTGAAGCTGCAGCCAGTGCCGAACGCCTGGGTATCCTGCCACAAAACGATCGCTCAGAAATTGGGGGAAAGTCAATCGATCAGGACGTCTATATGGGCCTTTATGTTTCCGGCTCGCTGGACGATGTCACCATTCCCCAATTGAATTCGAAATCAGCGATTGAATACGAACTCACACGGGCGGTTGCCGCGACATCTCAAGACAAATGGCAAATCAAGGTCGGCATTCTCAACACCGATCAGTACTTCGGCAACATTGAAATCAATGGAAGAACGAATCCCTGGACTTACGACAAAACCTACCGCTCGCTCAAAAGTGTGTTTGGCGTATCGACAATCAACCAAGATGACTTGGGGCTGTACGTTGCCGAACCCTCACCGCCCGTTGATCCAGCGCAAGCAACAACCGAGGCCATTCCTGAAA
>JAHEAM010000601.1 GCA_024642765.1 Planctomycetaceae bacterium | reverse complement strand
ACAGCTCAAGAAGTTTCTCACGAGATTTTGGGTTTTCACCTTTGATTGTAACTTGCGCCAATATTAACTCGGCTGTTTTGTGATTTTTCCAGAGCGGCAACATGATTTTGTAACGTTCATCATCGCGCCCTTGGTAGGTTTGCAATTTTTCGGTTTCCTTGACCAACGAATAAATGGCGGTTCGATATTTGCTGGGTTGTGCCGTTTCTAAACGACTCAATAGGCGTTTTATTTGCGGGACATGCTGTTCCGCAAAAGCTAGAGCTGCAGCGACCTGCTCGGGAGACACATCGTATCTTGGGTCCTGATCGGGGTCTGAGCGTTTCGATGAGTTCCGAGAATTCTCGTTTTGTTTGTCTTGGCATGCCGAAACAGCTGTTGGTAATTGCCAAAGGACAAGAACGACTCCAAACGCCGCAAACAAAACCAACTCTCGAATTCTCCTAAAATCTGCCATCATTCACCCAAAATAAAATCGAAATCAAAAAATCTAAATTACAACCCTGTTTCTTCTTCGTCGAAGTCATCAAAAAGCAGAGCCGATTCAAGCAGCCAATTATCGTCTTCATTCAAATTGACTTCGAGCACAGCAACATCAACCAAGGGATCATTGTCTGCCTCGAGGTTTTCAGCCCAAACTTCGGCAACTGAAGACTCAAATCGATCATTCGTCGACATGAGCTGGGTCACCCAGTAAGCTCCACCCAAAAAGACAACGGCAAACGCGGCGACCAGCGCAATCCGATAAAGGCCAACGGATTCACTCACCCGAGAGTGTTGAACGAGCGTTGCGGAATCAAAACCGTAATCCTTAGAATCAAAAGAAGTTGTACTTGTCGCATTTGTATCGATAGCCATTGCGAGATGCACACTGGATGCGATTTTGTGCATTCGCACCAATGCGTCCTGAGCACCCACATTGTCGGCCAGGCTCGTTTCAAACGCATGCAATTCAGCACCGGTCAACTCATTGGCCAGGTATAAAAACGCCAACCACTCGACCTCACTCAAGTCGTCCCATTCATCACTCCATTGTGTTTCGACGTCTTTTGTCATTCAAATTCCTCGACTGCCTTTTTAAGTTTGGCCATTGCTGTTCGCATTCGAGTTAGCACTGTGCCAAGGGGAACATTCAATTGTTCAGCAATTTCAATAAATTTCAGTCCATCGTAAATTCGCAAACGCACGATAGTGCGTTGCGATTCAGGTAATCTCTCGATGGCATCTGTTACTTCTAGCCTGCGTTCATCAACGATGAGTTGTTCGTTTGGGATAAGTGGTTTCGACCTTTGACAACCATGCCATGCAGCGATTTTTTCCATGTGACGTCGCTCAAGTGATTGTTTGCGTTTGCGCTCAATCGCCAAGTTGTATGCAACACGAAACAGCCAACTCCGAATCGCAGCCGGTTCAACTTCGCCGCCGTTCTGCATCAGCTTAATGAATGCCGATTGGATTACGTCATGCGCCAACGAATCGTCCCGAACGAGCGAAAACACGAAACGGAACAAGCTCTTTTCATTTGCCTGGATGACCTCGAGCATGAAGTCGTCGTCGATACGCGCTGGTGCGGATTCGTCTGTCAACGCAAAATTCCTAGTGATAGCCAAAAATCAAGCGTCATCTACAGACGCTGTATAGGGGCTCATTATTTGTATTTTTCCCCAAAGTCCCGAGAAAACCGAATGCAAGCATAAAAACCCAGCTTTTTCGCCAGACAGCCGACAACTTACCTTCGGGCCTGGGCCTCACCTTCGGGATTGGGCAGGGTCTCGGATTTCGCGCCGCTCGTAGCGAAGAAGATCTGGGCTAGAACTTCGCCTTCGATATCCTAACAGGTGAAGGGCTTGTCGTACAAGGAATTTTGCAACACGTGGATTGATTAGCAAAATCTGACTGTTATGCAGGTCGCGTTGAACACCTGGCAACCACGGCAAGAGGCGGTCCAAACGCCCATACCGCATTATTTTCGATAATGCCAGCCAAAATCTGGCGACTGGTTGAATGATAAAAAAACCGTCGTTCCCCTGCGATTGATACAACGGCATAAACATTAGCCCGTTGCGAGTTGCAACGATTGTCCCGTCTTGGTTCGCAGCAATTGGTTGGTTTCGCTGTACCTTTTGAAAACTTGTATAACCTGGATTCATTTTGAAGTTCTCACCAATTTGAATTGGGTATCGATAACGAATTTCAAAGAACCCGCGCAGGCCATCGGAAATTTCGGCGAGCCGAATTGCTCCAGCCCTACCATCGCTTTCGGGATTGCCTTGCAAACAACCGGTCGCACTCAATGATACCCATAGCATGGCTCGATGAATTTCAATCGACTGGGGATCGGCATGTTGACCCGCTTCAAATCCAACTGCAACGACAGGAAAGC
>JAHEAM010000600.1 GCA_024642765.1 Planctomycetaceae bacterium | reverse complement strand
CAATTTTGCCTTCTCGCACGGCCGCGCCGAAATTGGCGACAGTAAACAGACCAACATTTGCTACTTTCTTGATCACGTTTTTGTCGTGTGGCGGGACCAGTTGCGCGCCGCTCGACCAATAAACTTTCACTGCATTGTCGCTAGGGGGATTGTGGCTGGCAGTCACCATAATGCCACAATCACAATGTTTGAGTCGAATCAAAAACGAAAGTTCTGGAGTGCTGCGATAGTCGTCGATGAAGAAGACTTTGAAGCCATTTGCCACCATGATCCCGGCACATAATTCTGCAAATTCACGCGAACGATGCCGCGTGTCGTAGGCGATCGCGAAGCTCCAGGGACCCGCAGGTTTTGTTTCCTTGACGTAATCAGCAAGACCTTGGGCGCTTTCGCCGATGGTGCGGTCGTTAATGGCATTGCTGCCGATTGGGTACATTCGGCCGCGGCGACCGCCTGTCCCAAATGGAATGACCGTCCAGAAGACATCATCAAGCTTTTGCCATTTGCCATCGTCAATATGCTTGATGACATCCGATTGATAGGCTGCGTAACGTGGGTCAGTCAACCATTGACGAATGTTTTTTGACGCCGACTCCGAGAGCTTCTTTTGTTCGGTCGCGTCGGTTAAGAACTGAATTGACGTTGTTAAATCCTGGCTCATGGCGTTTTCGTTTTGGCGGAAAAGAAATAGACTAGTATTGTGATATCCTAAAGCTGATTGTTCGCAAGCTTGTCGTTCATAAGTTTGCTGGCTAATAGTTACAGTCTAAAATGATTTTTTGACAGCGAACAGATGGCGGATATTTGGCAAAAAATCAACTGTCGTTGTCGGTGTGCAATTAGGAGAGGACTAAAGTCTGTGTCATTGATGGAACCTATCATTAGCGTCTCAGGGTTGCGTGGGATTATTGGCGAAAGCCTGACACCCGAGATTGCCGTGCGTTACGCAGCAGCGTTCTGTGCCAGTTTGCCAAGGCGTGGCAAAATTGTGGTGACTCGCGACGGCCGTACAAGCGGACCAATGCTGGCGGCTGCCATTGCCAGTGCGGTGCAAGCGTCTGGTTTTGATGTTGTCTACGGCGATGTCGCTGCGACGCCGACGACAGGGATTTTGGTTCGAGACCAAAATGCTGTTGGTGGAATACAGATATCTGCAAGCCACAACCCGCCGCCTTATAACGGCATCAAGTTGTTCAGTGCTGAAGGACGTGTGATTTCGGCGGCAGCCGGTGAGAGTGTGATCGAACGATACCGTAAACAATCGTGGAATTATGTCGGTGTTGACGATATTGGCAAATGGACGGCGCACGACGATACGATTACCGGGCATTTGCAACGGGTTTTAAATACGGTTGATCGTGACGCGATTCGTGCAAAAGGATTTAAAGTCGTCTTGGATAGCAATCACGGTGCTGGTTCGATTTTGGGGCGTGCGCTGTTGAGCGAACTGAGGTGTGAAGCACGAGTGTTGGGTGACTCGCCTGATGGGCTATTTGAGCATCCGCCCGAACCAACCGCTTCGAATCTTGCCTCGGTCGCTACACTTTCGAAATCTTTTGGTGCAGACGTAGTCTTTTGCCAAGACCCGGATGCCGATCGACTTGCGATCATCGACGAGCAGGGGAAATATATTGGTGAAGAATACACGTTGGCATTAACGTTGGACCATGCACTGTCGAAATCCAAGGAACCAAAAAAGGTTGTCGTTACGAATTGTTCATCGTCACGTATGTCGGCTGATATTGCGGCGAAGCACAACGCAAAATTCCAGATGAGTGCCGTTGGGGAGGCAAACGTCACAGGCTTGATGATTGAGCAGCAGGCTGTTTATGGCGGCGAAGGCAATGGCGGGCCGATCGACCCTCGTGTCGGCTTTGTGCGGGATAGCTTCGCGGCCATGGCTCAAGTTTTGGACCTGATGGCGTCGTCAGGGCGGACGATTAGCGAATTGGTCGAGGCCTTGCCGCGTTATGAAATCTGCAAGACGACGGTTGCAGTCCCTGCAAATCACGTAAGAAACTTATTGGAAGAGTTAGAGGCTGCATTTTCGGATGCACGGGCTGGGCATCAGGACGGTTTGCGGTTGGACTGGGACGATGCCTGGTTGTTGGTTAGACCAAGCAACACGGAGCCAATCGTACGAGCCATTGCGGAAGCGCCAACCATGGCGGCTGCCAGAGCATTGTGCGATCGAACAGCAGAAATAGCGGCCAAGCTGTAGATTGCGATCCCGTAGTTAGTTGAATTTATATTGATTGGATTGGATGGCGACGCCCACAAAATCTGAGTTTTCACCGGTTGTGCTTAGTCTTGATTTCGGGCTAACTCCGCGCGCAGTTTTACGTCGACTTTCGCACCTGCCCTACACGTTGCTACTTGAAAGTA
>JAHEAM010000599.1 GCA_024642765.1 Planctomycetaceae bacterium | reverse complement strand
GGTCGCGGTAACTGGCGAGATTGTCCGCCATTTCTTTTGCCGGAAGTTGCGAAATGGCCCGATACAAAACAAAGTCATCGCCGAACTTTCCGCCCATCAGGTCACAAACAGACAACCCCGCAGTCTTGCCCAGCAAATCCCAACAGGCAATATCGATCGGTGATTTGACGTACGGATGCCCCTTTAATGCACGATCCATCGCGTCGTTCATATTTGTCAATTGAAGCGGATTCATTCCCAGCAAGTTCGGCCCCAGTTCCTTCAACCCCGCGCGAACACCCGCCCCATAGGCCGCCAAGTAGGCAGGGCCTAACGGACACACTTCTCCATAGCCGCTCAATCCTGTGTCTGTTTGAATTTCGACCACAGTACTATCGAAGACGTCGACCGATTTGCCACCCGCCCACTTGTAGCTGCCTTCATGAAGAGGCAAGCCGACTTGAAAAACGCGAATACGTTTGATTTTCACTGATATTCCTCGAAAAACGGACTGTTCATTAATTGCAGGTGTCGCCCAAGACTTTGACACAACCTTTCGTCAAACCCCTTTGTCGCTGCACAACATTCTGCAAACAGTTATAATCGAAAGTCGAGTGAAAAAAATCCGAGCAACAAATATTCGTTTCTCTTTCGATTCGATTTCGTTTTCTTCCAAAAAAACTTATCTCTACTTATTGAGGATGTGTCTACATGCGGCACCTGTGCAACTTCGCGAATCGTTTGTTTTTTCGCAACTTTGTCTTTTTGTTTTTCGCTTCGGCAGCCTTGTGGGCAAACGCTCAATCGACGGCTCCCATTCCCGACCTCTACAAAACTGGCTTCGATACGATTTCAGCAGAGCAAGCCAAACAGTGGCTTTCAATTTTGGCCGGCCCAAAATTCGGAGGACGCGGCACAGGTCAAAAAGGCTACACATTGGCAGCTCACTGGGTCGCCGGGAAATTGGCGGAGTTTGGATTGGAACCAATGGGCGACGGCGGCACCTATTTTCAAATGCTCCCGATGACTCGATTGAGTTTAGATGAAGAACAATCCTCAATCACCGCAACAGGCAACCTAAAGGTCGAGGTCAAAGGAAACTTGTCGATAGATCAGTTTTCGGATCAAAACGAAATTGCAGGGAAAGTCGTTTTTCTGACCTTTGCTGGTAAAGATGCGCAGCTACCAAGTACCGTTGAATTGCGCGACAAAATCGTTATCTATTCGGCCGATGCGGAAGCCATACGCACAGCTCCTCGACTTGTTGCCGGAGGCGGTCCCGTTGCGGCTCTGCGCATTGTCGAACAAGTCACTGCCGGTTCCTCACAACTATTACGCGACGATGCAAAAACGAAATCAACAAGTGTTTCGGGAGTTATTTCACGAATCGCCGCGAATCAAATCGTCGAGGGCCTGGGTGGCAAAACCGCTTGGCTCGACGAAAAACAAGCGACCCAATCGCATTCGACCGAACGCACCTTGAAACTGCGACTCCGTACTCGTCGTATCTCGGCTGCAGCTCCCAACGTCATCGGCTGGCTCGAAGGCTCTGATCCCGAATTAAAGAACGAATACATCGTCATTGGATCGCACCTTGATCACTTGGGATTCCGAGGCGAAGCCATGTACCCGGGTGCGGACGACAACGGGTCCGGCTCGACAGCGGTTCTCAATATCGCTCGCGCACTATCGGAAAATCCAACACGCCCCAAACGCAGTGTGCTGTTCATGTGGTTCGCGGCCGAAGAAATGGGACTCGTGGGTTCAAAATTCTATTGTGACAATCCTTTGTTGCCATTGGACAAAATGGTCTGCATGTTCAACATTGACATGGTCGGACGCAACGAAGAGAAAGCAGGAGAGACGGCCGAACAAAACGTAAACACCATTCACTTGATCGGCAGCAAACAAGGCGACCCGGCATTGCACGACGTGATCATGAAAGCCAACGAAGTCGTCAATTTCGAATTCGAGTATGACGAAGAAGGCGTCTTCGGCCGCAGTGACCAAGCCAACTTTTATGCCAAAGGAACCTCAGTCGCGTTCCTATTCGGTGGCTTTCACCCCGACTATCATCAACCGAGTGACAAACCCGAGAAAATCAACTTCGAAAAGATTGCTCGCGCTGCGCGATTGTATTACTTGTCAATTTATTACGCAGCCGATCATGGCCCGTTTAAACTACCATCTAAGTAAACAGATTAACCAAGAATGTCGTCGTTTGTTCGAGCGTTTTCTTGACACAAGCGTGAATCAATGTTAGCCGAAGTCCGCAAGAGATCGGATCGTGTCTGCCAAAAAATCGTTTTGCCAGACATCCTCAGTTACACAAATTCACGCTCGTCAAGACAACGACGTCGGGCTGTGTAATTTAGAGATCGAACATTTTTGATTTCTGCTCAGCCC
>JAHEAM010000598.1 GCA_024642765.1 Planctomycetaceae bacterium | reverse complement strand
AATAAGTAAAAATCGTATTCCGTTTTAGGTTTGAACGTAGCAATTGTAATTGTGGGGCCTTATTCCATTCGTTATTCAAAAAGGAGCTTTTTGGAAGATCTGTGAGCAATTGAGACAAACTGTTGAAGCGTCACGAATGAACGTCTTTTGTCGATGTTGGCAGTAGGACCGTTAAAACGCGAGCCAGATTTGGTTTTTCCATGCCAGAAGCCCATATCAGGTTTGACTATTTTGGGAAAATTCCGATAGAATTATGGGCGAGGGCGTAAACAGGGGTACGCTTCTCATTCGTTCTCTTGCCTATTGCGGACGTTAGTCAATTGCCTGAAAAAGAGGGCGTTGACAGGGGTTAACCAACGTTTGGCAAGGCCAGAATTCTGAAAATTCTGGTTGGACCGATTTGTTTGATGGATCAATGTAGGTGAAATCGGTGATTTTTTGGTAGCGTTTTTGGCGTTCCCAAAATAAAATAGGGACTAGATGGCGTTGGGCGCCATGTTTTTCGAACCAGGCAAGGCTGGGAAAATGTTGTGCATAGGGTCACACATTTGACCAACTCTTTGATTTTAAAATTCCGGAATGGAGTTTCTTGACATGATCAAACGTAGCTCTCACAGAGCCCTATTGTCATTTGTAATGGCAATGGGAGTCGCAGTTAACGGCAACACTTTGGGCTATTCCAATTTGGCTTATGCCAGAATGGTTGGTTCCTATCCTTCGGTTCGTAATCACGATCGAACAGAAAATGAAACGTGTCGACTGGCAACATTTGAAGACTCAACGGGCGAAATCTCTTTCGCGTTGAGTTTGTCGCCACAAGTTGACAAGGTCACTAGCCAATCCAGTGACATTCTGGTTTTTGTCGATACGTCGGCAAGCCAAACCGGATTGTATCAACGCGATTCAATCGCCTTAGTTGAAAATTTCCTAGCTCAACTCAACTCTGACGATCGCGTCAAAATCGTTGCAGTCGATATCGATGCAATTGATTTAATGTCCGAATTTGCTGCTGCAGATTCTAATGCATGTCTTGCGGCAATGGAACAGTTGAAAAAGCGAACACCGCTCGGAGCCACTGACATGTCTAGCATGTTGGATGCTTCAGTCGCAGCGTTGTCGAAGTCACCATTGGGACGCAATCGAAGTATCGTGTATGTCGGCGACGGTGTTAGCCGTGGCGGATTCCTACTCGAGGACAAATTGGCTAAGTCGATTGGCGATCTGAAGAAAAGCCAAATTTCTTTTAGCTCTTACGTCATTGGCCCACAACGAAATGTTGAGTCTGTTGCTGCGATAGCCAACCAATTGGGTGGCAACGTTTTTCTGGATTCTGACGATGCGGATGCTGTAAACCAAGGCGCGAGTGCATTGACCTCGACAGTGCACGGTTCAATTTTCTGGCCAGCGTCTCCCGAATTGCCAGAAGCAGTCGCTGAGATTTATCCCCAAGTTATTCCGCCACTGCGAACCGATCGCGACACGATTGTGATTGGTCTGCTGTCTGAGCGAAAAGACATGACTCTCTCGCTCAATGGCGAAATGAATGGCACAGCCATGAAAATGTCTTGGCCCGTAACTGTCGAAGAATCAAGCACTAACTTCGAGTTTTTGCCAAAGCTGATTGAAATCGCTCGCAAGAATGGCGGGATTACTTTGCCGACACTGGGATCTGCTGGATTGCGTGAAGCAGCTCGTATGATTTCTCTGTCCAGCCATTCGCTTTCGAAATTAGGGATGGAGTCGCTAGTAAAAGGCGATCTTGTCAGTGCAAAGAAGTTCGCACAAGAAGCTCGAGCTCAAGACCCGGAAAACACGGAAGCGGTGCAAGTTGAAGCAATCGTTGATAATGCTTTTCAAGATGGTGAAGTGGTTATACCAGTCCTCAATCAAGACCCAACCTTGACTCAGGAGCCAACGGTTCCTGCTCAAGACCCTAATGCGATCAATAATAATTCTGTGAAGCCGTTCACAGTTGAAAATGATCCAGTTAGTGATAACTCATTGCGGTTGCTTGGTGAAACTTCCAATCAAGACGAAATTGATCAATTGATTTTGGAGAGTCGGGGTAAAGCGAACCAACAACTGCAAACTCAAGAGGATCGCCAAAATGTTATCACTGGGCGCATGAAGGCAACGGTTCAGTTCGAAATCGAACGGGCCTCAGCCGAGAAATCCATTAACCCAGGTGCCGCAATCGATCGCCTAAAAGCTGTTATAGATATTTTGGATCAAGCAAGTGATATTGACCCAGGTGTGCAGGCTGAATTGCGTAATCGCTTGGAGTCGTCATTGCTCACGGCGCGTCAAGCCAAATTGCAATACGACGATGCCTTGGCGATGCAACAAAAGGCGGATTCAGCGGCTCAAGAGTACTTGGGGCATGTCCA
>JAHEAM010000143.1 GCA_024642765.1 Planctomycetaceae bacterium | reverse complement strand
GCCAGAACTCATAAATATTCTCCCGTGTAAATATTAAGAACTAACCGTCGCTTCTAATTCTCGCATCGCCGATTGAAAACGGTATCGAACTTGGTCAACCGAGATTTGCAGACGACAAGCAATTTGTTTGAGCGACAAGTTGTCAAAAAAACGCATAACGATAATTTTCTTCATCTCTTCGGTTGACAACGCCTCTATTGCATCGCGAATCTTTTGTCGTTGGTCCTCCTGCCTGAAAATATAACTGGCCGTTTTGCCGTCATCTTTTACGTCGATTTTATCCATTGAAATTACGGCTACCTGCGGCTTTCTACGTTGAGCATACCGTTTTTCGACTAAGCTAAGAATCACTCGCTTCGAAACAATACGAAGCCAACTTGTGAATTTTGGCAGTGTTAAAGCCCCATCTTGGATGTCAAATCGATCCAGTTTGGACCAGATTCTTAACCAGATTTCCTGTCGCAAATCGGCAGAACTCAGCTCCGCCGGGGTCGCCAAAAAAAATTGGCGACATTCATTATTTACAACCCAGCCGAATTCTTGGACCAGGTGTTCCAGTGCTTCCTGGTTTCCCTCTTGAGCCTGCCTTAGTTTGTGGACGAAATCAGTCATGTGCAGTCACTTAAGTAAACAGGAGATATTCGCCAGAGAGGGGAAAGAAATTTAAGTTTAGCAAATTTTTTTTGGTATTGAACAATAACTGACGAATTACCAGCACTTCAAAACCAGCTTGCCGGATCGTCGAATTTGTCCGGTGTCGATAATACACCTGCACTTTGATCGCCCGGATCACCCGGTTCTATTTCCCAGATCACTTCAAGTTCTTCACCCAATGAATCTTCATCGAGACAGCTCAATTTGACGCGATGTTGAGACTTGTTGGATGGGTTCCGGATCGGGTCGATTGCCAATTGCGACCGTTGAACTTCCATTACCACGTACGGTCTGCGCCGGACGGTAACGAATTGGCCGGGCTACGGGGGGCGGAAATCGGCATGGTAAATCGGATCGCTAATATGAGGGGCTCGAGGATGCTGAGTGGGATATACCAGGAACTTCCTTTGTTGTTACCTGAACGAGACTAAGTGTCTTTAACCGTCGCGTTTGTGATCGCCGCTCTGCAGATGTTCCGTAACATGCCACGAAAGACGAACTCATGAAGAGGGAACAGTGAGTACCAATAAACGATACCGAACAACCCAACGGGATCGAAGATCGCCGTTTGTCGAATCGTACTGACGCCGTCATTTTCGGTGACTTCAAATTCAAGCCACGCTCGGCCGGGTACCTTCATTTCCGCAGCCAAGCGAAGTAGCTTGTTGTTTTCGAATTGCTCTACCCGCCAAAAGTCAATAGTCTCTCCGATTTGAACTTGATCGGGATGACGACGACCGCGACGGACGCCGACGCCTCCGACAAGAAGATCGAGAAAGCCGCGTATCTTCCACAGCCAGTTGCCATAATACCAACCGGTTTCGCCACCTATCCTACGTATGGGCGCAAACACTTGCTCTGCGCTTAAAGGAACCTCACGTGTTCTTGAGTCGACAAGCCTGGAGCCAAATCGAACGCCTCCCCAACTTCTCGGTTCGCCACCTGCAGAAAGCGCATCGGACCATCGTGTCTCGGCAAATTGTTGATCTTCGTTCACCAAAGCGCGAGCGATCGATTCATCAACAGATCTCGGCGACACGTTAAATCGTGTTAAAGATTTTTTGTCGTGAACTAGGGTTGGGTTTCTTAGGCTATCCACAAGTTTTCGACCGACTCGTGAATAAAGTGGTGTCACAAGTCCCAGCCACAGACTTGAAAGATAGGGTGTTAAGAATGGGACTGGGATCATAAAACGGCGCAGGCCACGTTGTTGTGCATAACGCTGCATGATTTCACCATAGGAGACCTGCTCAGGTCCTCCTATTTCGTATATCTCTGAGAACCCAACAGGATGCTCCAACGCTTCGATGAGATAGGAGAGAACATCTTCAATGGATATTGGCTGTGCCAGCACTCGCACCCATTTGGGGCATATCATCACGGGCAATCGCTCGACCAAAGCCCGAATCATTTCGAAAGAAAGGCTGCCAGAACCTATAATTATCGAGGCTTGAAATTCGATCACACTGGCGGTCGATGTCCGCAGGATGTCTCCGATTTCCTGTCGACTCCGCAGGTGCTTAGAGAGTTTTTCCGATGGTTCGCCAAGTCCACCCAGATAGATGATTCTTTTTACACCTTGGGTTGAACAAGCCTTTGCAAAGTTCTCAGCAGCGCGACGATCTGTCTGCTCGAAATCCTCGTTGTCTCCCATCGAATGAATTAGGTAGTAAGCAGTGTCTATTCCATCCAGCGATTTAACTAAAGAGTCGAAATCCAAGGCGTTGCCGACGGCCACTTCGACCAACGGAGAAGCAAAATTTGAGAAACGAGTCGAGCGGCGCGTCAGGCATCGCACAAACCGCCCGTCCTGCAAAAGTAGCGATAGAAGACGTCCACCGACATAACCAGTTCCTCCGGTCAGAAAAATTTTTGGACGCGTGACATTGTTTTCCAACACTAGGAATTCTTTCTAAGCGATACAACAAACAATAAAGCTCTCCTTAGATTTTGACCGCGCGAACCATCTTGCGAATCAGTGGGCTCAACAAACGTACGATTACGCTCGGTTGCGGAAACAATTCGAAAGAACGTCGTTGGCCGACTTGCGCCTTCAAACCAATTTGACTGAATAGTAGCAGCTTGCCAATGGGTTCGGGGTTCGGCATTGCGCGGTTCACGATTGCCAATGCCGAGCGGAAATCAGAGACCCGCAAGACAATCTGGTCGTTTAGAAAAAGAACTGTCGCTTCCTGACCGGCGATCGCGACCGCAAGCTCGCCGGCCATCAGGACTTTGGGGAGTCGCTCTTGCTAAGGGTGCTGATCTTCAGTGAACCATTTATTACCCATTCCGCATGCTCTGCGTCTTTACCCGTTCCACTTGGAACTTGAATGTGCATGTCCTCAAAACCATACGTGATTTGTGCGTTACTACCTGTTAGGCGATCGTAAAGTCCGATGGCAAGATCTGGCCAATTTTTAGTGTGATCAGCGTTCATTGATTTTCCTTTTATTAATGTGATTTAGTTCTCGAGATTAGCCCATAGCGTCGATTTGTTTTCGCAATTCCTCAGCTTCCGCCGCTTTCAGGTCGCTCTTCATGCGATTCGTATGCGACAGTTTGTATGCTTCTTCAAGTAGTTTCGCGAGTTTGGCTTCCAGCTTCTCTTTTTTTGATTTCATCCCAAACATAGTAACTCCTTCAAGATTTTTCGAGTGAGATCAAGTGACCGCAAAGAACCTGTGCATGTAACTCAAACTTGGTATACGAGTCATCGTTCGGCCGCAGATGCTTCGATTACTTAATTCCAATTGGCCGTCCAGTCTTCGATGAGAGTATTCCGTCGGGGGAAACAGAACCAAAAGCTAAAATCGTAAATAGCGCAAGAAACTTAGGAAGACGAGCAAAACGACTCAATGGATGCAGCATCCGAGTTACCAAGCGACGATCATTGCGGTCTTCCGTGATAAGTCAAAGAATTGATCCAATAACTCTCAACCGAAATCATCAATATGACTTATGGCCGATCGCGACTTTTGTTGGGTATTACTGGCGTTGGCTCGCTGGTAATGATCGCATTGGTCGCATTGACCTTGGGAATACCGCAATTCTTGCTCGAGAAAAAGCAAGGGCTAGGTATTCGCGAGTTCCTGCAATTGACGGCAGTAAATGGTTTGTTCATGTTATGGCTCTTGCCGCTGGATTTCCTAGGTGGATTTTTGCTGCCGAATAAGTTCGATAAATCCGATGCATCGTTTGGCGATTGGCTTCGAAGCTACACTGCGGCTGCTATCTTTCTTTCAGGCGATGCTCTTCGTTATATTCGGTAGTGTAATCGTGCTATTAAGTCAGCTGTACGGAACTTCAGGTGGATTGATTGCTGTTTGCGTATTTACGATTGCATGTTTTGTCGTTCGGAATCGTTTGATTCTTAATCGGGCAGCCAACTCCGATGCATGCGCGGCAAAGCTGCTCGATGCCATTGCCTTGATTCAGTCTTGGCAGATTTTCGTACCTCAAACCGTGGTTGTCGAGCACGATGATATCGGATTCACGGGCGGTGTGATCGGGTTGGGCAAGAATACAAAAATTGTGCTGCCGAAAGCGTGGCTTTCTTTTGCTACAGAGGAGCTTGCAACGGCAATCGCGCGACGGGCTTTGGCGGTCAGTACAGGCAGCTACACCCGAGGATTGAGCCTTGCATTTGTGTGGAACATTGTTGGATTTTTGCTCTGCACGTTTCTTCCTGGAGCAGGACTAGCTAGTGTCGCTGGCCTTGTCACGACGATGTGCGGATTCACTGTTTGGTCGTTCTTTGGTTTGCTTATGTTGCCAACGATAAGTCGGAATGCATCTCTGCAGATCGATCAAACGCTCGTTCAGCTAGGCATGCCTCTCGAGTTGGTTTCGAACACCGCTTCGACCATGGATCAATTGCAGGACGATGAACCCGAACGGCCGCCACTCGTTGAAACCCTTTTTCATCCTGTTCCGAGTGTTCAGGGCCGGACTCGTCAGGAAACCGTTAGGGGATTTGCGGCTTGGAATGTTGCCCGCACGGCATTGTTTTTCTCGTGGGCTTGTCTCGGATTTTTGTCCCGATCGGTTCATTGCAACTTAGGTCGCCCAGAGCTTTGGATGCTTTTGCCAACAGACTAAAACTAAGTCGGAGTTTTGGAGCAAATGAAGAAAGAAAATCTTCCACACAAAAAATGCGTAACTTGCGGCAAGCCAATGACTTGGCGCAGGAAATGGTCGAAATCATGGGATGAAATTAGGTATTGCAGCGAGCGTTGCCGCCGCGACAAACGAAGTCCATTGTCTGATGTTTCGAAATTTGCTCTGGGGCCAAAGGTCTGACTGATGGAAACTCTTACCGACGCAGAAATCGACCGTGTCGTACAAATGGCATGGGAAGATAGGACGACATTCGACGCAATCCGTGAACAATTCGGTTTGGAGCCTGGACAAGTCATCAAGCTGATGCGCAAGCATTTAAAGTCATCTTCATTTCGACTTTGGAGAAAACGTACGGCTGGTCGGGCGACAAAACATCTTTTCAGACGATCGTTCGTTTTTGGGCGATTTCGTTGCAAGAGTCAGCGCAGCTAGTTTACCCTTCAAGGAGGCTACAAGCTCATAAGGTATTTGGCCGCGTTTTCTAAATGCTCCTTGCGTTTAGCGGAATCCATTTTCCTGGCCATACTGCACATCATTGCCCAGCGTGGATTCCTGGCCAACGTATCTGCGTGGTTCCAAATCCAACGCCAATAAAGGCCATCCCAAATTTCGCACCACGGGCCGGATTTATAGTGGCTCATTTTTCGAATGTATGAGGAACCAGAAAAATATGGCTTTGTAGTAATCAAGCCACCGTCAGCGTGTTGGCTCATTGCATACGCATTGGGAACCATTACCCAATCGTAGCTGTCAATGAACATTTCCATGAACCAGCGGTAAATCTCATCGGGATCGAATTCGCATAGAAACATGAATCCTCCCAAGACCATGAGACGTTCGATGTGATGACAATATCCAGTGTCGAGTACGCGACGAATCGTATCGTCGATAGGCGGAATACCCGTCGTGCCCTTGTAAAAGCTAGGCGGAATTTTCCGGTGATGATTCCAATAGTTCGTTGTGCGCATTTGAACGCCATGGTCTTGATAGGTAGCGCGAATGAATTCCCGCCAGCCAATGACCTGGCGTAAGAAACCTTCAAGGGAATTGAGTGGCACCTCGTTTTTATTGGCAAATTCCAATGTCGCGTTGACGATTTGAGTGGGTGTCAAAAGTCCAACATTGAGCGAAGGAGTAAGTATGCTGTGCCAGAGCCATGATTCGTCTTCCACGATCGCATCTTCGTAGTCGCCAAACCCCTCAAATCGGTTTTTCAAGAAGTGCTCCAGCCATTTCCTCGCGTCGGCGTGCGACGTCGGATAGAAGAGGCAGTCGAGGTTTCCAGGATTTTCAGCGAACTTCTGGGCAACATACTTGGTGGCTTCGTCGTCGATACCGTCACGTTCCAACTGGAGCAAGGCAGGAATCCTATCGAGAACCTTCGCTGGCACTTTTTTCCGATTGTCTTCATCGAAGCTCCATTTTCCGCCAACCGGCGTGTCACCATCCATCAGGATGCCGAGTCGCATGCGTTGAAACTCGTAAAAGTCCGCCATGAACCAGCGTTTTTTACGGGACCGGTACTCTTGATTCTCATGCGGCTGATTGATGAAGCCGGGATTCGGTACCATATGTAACGAGATTTTCAACTGCCGACAAAATCGTTTGAGGCGTCGTGTAAGAATGAAATCATCGGGTTCCACCAAAATCAGTTTGCGAGGCAACGGAGGCATGGAACGACGGATCATTTTCAAATGTCGTTTCAGAGAATCCGGCGTGGGGTCGTAGTTTATATAGAGCGTTTTAAGGCCCTTCGATTGCAGCTTTTGCTCGTATCGTTTCATTGTCGCCCGATGTAGCCAAATCTTCTGTTTATGAAAATTCATCGGGTAGCGATGATCGCCAAAGAAGAGACTGTCCTCAATCAACACGATACGGGACGGTTTGAGCTCAAGCCCCGGATGATCATCAAACAGTTGATGTGGGAAAATAAGTAGATCCAATGTCGTCTTTCGAAGTGGCTTTTGTGGAGTTAGACATCAAACGCGTAAGACGCTTGGTCTGCGTCCCTGGTACTGATCGATAAAATTGTCTTAAGGATTGGTTTTAGTGAACATCTGGGTTGTGGTCCGCAAACTCTGGGAGGGCCGTGATAACCACCGGTGGTTTGCGGTCCTTAAATACCGCAAGGAACCACCCAGAACAACGGGCAACTCCCAAATCGATCTGGCAGAGCTGCACAGGTAGACTCGGCACAAGCAAAATTCAAGGAAATTAAAGGAACAGCGATGCCTGAAGGGCACACGATTCATCGCATTGCCAGCGACCATCAAAAATGGTTTGCAGGGCAACGCTTCGTCGCTTTGTCGCCCCAGGGACGATTTAGCGACGAGGCTAAGAGAATCAACGGAAGGCAACTTCGCGACGTTTCTGCACATGGCAAGCATTTGTTCTACCATTGGAATCGCCATTTGATCACGCATATTCACCTGGGGCTTTACGGAAAATTCCGTTTGCAGCGAAACCCGCCGCGTGAACCTCGAGGCGCTGTGCGTCTTCGGATGATCGGAAGAGAGCGTTCATTTGATCTAATTGGCCCGAACTGCTGTGAGTTGATTGACACGTGTCAATTTGAAAAACTCACGCTGCGATTGGGGGTGGACCCTCTTCGCGACGATGCGTCGGCAGAAACTGTTTGGAACAAATTGCAAAAAAGTCGTTCGGCCATCGGCAGCCTGTTGCTGAATCAGTCGGTGCTTGCTGGAGTTGGAAACGTCTATCGCGCTGAGATATTGTTCCTGATGGGAATTCATCCGCAATTTCCTGCAAATCAAATCACACGAGAAACCTTTGACAAACTTTGGAAGCTCACTTCCCGTTTGCTGAAAATCGGTGTCCAACATAACAAGATCATCACGGCTGGTTTCGATGCGGAGGGACGCGTCCCGAAACACTTGAAAGCGTCTGAACGACTGAACATTTATAAGCGTTCGCGCTGCCCAAGATGCGATAGACCAGTCAAAACCTGGGACTTGGCGAATCGAAAAATGTATGCTTGTGATCGTTGTCAGAAATTGTAGTTTGATCATCGCAAACTGACTGATTTGTTTCAAGGTTTTTCAGACGGGTAAGGAAATGAATGGGACGCTGTCCATCTTTTTAGCCAACGTTGTTGCGACATTGTTTCTGACTGGATTGATCTGGATGGTACAGGTTGTTCACTATCCTTTATTTGATGACATTGGCGATCAAAATTACATTCGTTATCAACAACGGCATCAAACCAACATTACCTACATCGTCGGGCCAGTCATGTTGATCGAACTTGCGACGGCGGTTCTGATGGTCTGGTATCCGATGGACAGTATTGGCCAACTGTCAATCTATTTAGGGCTCGGGTTGGTCGTTTTGATTTGGTCATCGACAGCTTTTATCCAAGTGCCCTGTCACGAAAAACTTGTACTGGGCTTTGATCCAGCAGCCTATCAATGGCTCGTTCAATCCAATTGGATTAGAACGATAGCTTGGACGGTTCGCAGTGTCATCGTGATTTCAATGCTCATTCGTGTTCTGTCAGAATCAACAAATGGATCACTATGATGATGACGATGATTGAATCGCTTCCTGCTCAAATTCGCGAACGCACTCGTGCTTACGGGGAAAATCCTTCTATCGCATCAAAGTCTGATCCATTCGTATTGTATTGGATGCGAACGTCCGTTCGCACCGATGAGAACCCTGCTCTCGATGCGGCTAGATTGATTGCAAGTCAAAAAGATATTCCGTTGTTGGTCTATCATGCGATATCCGAGCACTACCACTATGCATCTGACCGGCATCATACGTTCATGTTGCAAGGCGCTCGCGACGTTCAACGACAGCTTTTGCAGCAAGGAATTTGTTATGCGTTTCACCTTTCCAATCGCGACGATCGTCGATCGCATTTGTTAACACTATCGAACATGGCGAGTGTGGTGGTTACGGAAGATATGCCAGTCGATCCCCCTCGGCGTTTCTTGAACGTTTTGCGACGTCAAACAGAAACTCCGATTGTTTGTGTCGATACTGCTTGCGTA